>NZ_SCND01000073.1:0-20571 GCF_005503585.1 Pseudomonas sp. 2VD | reverse complement strand
GGGCTATCCGGGGCCCTACGGCACGGTGGCGTCCGACGTCAAAGGCATCGGCTATCGGATCTCGGTGGATGCCCAGGACGGCGTCAAGCGGGTGATTCCGGTCGACAACCAGCCCCATGCGCTGGACAAGCGAGTCACGAGCTTTTCCGGAAGCACGACCAGCGACTACCTACAGGAACTGGTCCTGACGGTCGACCCCGGCGAGTTGCCTGCCGGCGACCTGAAGGTAACCAGCGTATCCGGCAGCGCCACCCTGAATCTCTGGGCGGTGGACAGGCTGAAGGGCGAAGCGTCCATCGGCAGCGTCCTGGCGGTGCCTGCGGACAACTACCCCACCGGGGTTTGCCGAAAGCCCTATTCGCTGATCGGCCCGGCCTCCATCGCTATCGGCGGCGGTCCCCCGCCACCGCCGATAGCGAAGAAATGCAAGGTCGAGGTGGGACGGGAAATCAACGTCAAACTGGGTAGCGTCGCGTTGAAGAACTTCCCGCGGGTCAACGACACCTCCACGGAGCGCTCCTTCGATATCTCTCTCAGCGAGTGTGCGGCGCTGGCCAAGCCGGAAATCGCTTTCCGCGACAAGTATGTCTCGGCGCAGCAAGCGGACCCGACGATCCTCAGCTTGAAGAGCGGCGGCGCGGCGGGGTTCGGCATCGTCGTGAAGAACGGCCTGGACCAGCAGCGGATACGTTTCGACGGCACGCCCTACCCGATGCGGCGTGTCGGCGACAGCGCCGACCTCCCGCTGAGTGCCGCCTACATCCGTATCGGCGCGGAGGGCGAATTGAAGGCCGGGGTCGCCGACGGCGCCGCCGAGTTCACGTTTACCTTCCCCTGAGCGGCGCCGCCGTTCTTTCCCCGGCGTTTCCCGCCCCGCCTCGGGAAGCGCCGTCGGCCGCTTTCGCGCCAGCCCTCGCGAAGGCTCGGCCCCTCACCTCCAGTGGTTGCAGATCGCCGAAGGCGCTCTGCATATCGCTCCGCTGCTCGTCCTGGGTCTCGTGCGCACATGCCATTCCCGCACGCGGAATACCGATATTGCGTATGGGCGAAGGCTTTCTGAGGGATATGCAAGTTTCCTCGGTAGGATTTCGCGCAAATAAAAGAACGCTATTTTCCAGGCGATAGTTTCAGCTTGTCACGGAACTCTTTTTTCAAATTTTTTGCTGCTCTGGCTTGTCCGTTTCGTATTTCATCGTTTTTCATAAGTGTCTACGTATACGTTTTTCGGGGGCTGTTTCAAGTGTCTTTGTTGTTAGTTTTCGAGGCGAAAAAATAGTAGTTTTACTATATTAAATATCGTCGGTTTCACTAGAAAATACACATGTTCACTTTGAACCGGGGCAGTGGCGTCGGCGGATTCCGGACCGCGCTTTCCTCCTTGCCGGCCGAGCGGCGGCCGCCTGCCTGCGGCAGGCATGACCGAGACCACAGGTTTCCTGGTAACGCTTTCGCCTGCCGTGTACCGCTTAAGGAGACGCAAGGATGTCCCTACATCGCATTCGCGTAATGGTTGCGGATGATCATCCCGCCATTTCGCTGGGTATTTCCTACGAACTGAGTCAGTGCGGTTCTTTGGAGATGCTCGGTCAAGTTTCCAATTCTACCGAGTTGATCGGCCGGCTCGACGAAGGCGACTGCGATGTCGTTATCGTCGACTATACGATGCCGGGCGGGAAATATGGCGATGGACTGGCATTGTTGTCATTGCTGCGACGACGTTATCCGCATCTGCAATTGGTCGTCTTTACCATGCTGAACAATCCGGGTCTTATCCGGGCCATTCTCAAGCAGGGTATCAATTGCATCCTCAGCAAGTCCGACTCGACCAGTCACCTGCTGGCGGCGGTGAGCGCGGCCTATTCGCGAAACCAGTATTTCTCGCCGTCGATCAGGGACATCTTCGTCAACCAGGTGCTTTCCTCGCACAACGAACGGCTGACGCCCCGGGAGGCGGAAATCGTCCGTCTGTTCGGCTCCGGACTGACCATCACCGAAATCGCCGAGCGCTCGCATCGCAGCGTGCAGACCATCAGTACGCAGAAGGTCAGTGCCATGAAGAAGCTCGGCATCAAGCGCGATGCCGACCTCATCAGGTATGCGGCCGAGGGCTATTGCCGGATGCCCTGACGGATCGGCCCGCTTCACCAGGGCAGCGGCTGGTTCCGATAATCGACGAAGCGACAGGCATTCACGCCCGCGGCATCCTCCACCGCCGCGACCAGTCCGGCGGCGCTTTCCTCGACGCTCAGCGGCGCGCTGTCGCCGCCCATTTCGGTACGCACCCAGCCGGGATGCAGGAGCAACAGGCTGAACGGCAACTCCTCGAACTCGCCCTCCCAGCTGCGTACCAGGCTGTTCAGCGCCGCCTTGCTGGCGCCGTAGAGCGGCATTGTGGCCGACAGGCCCAGCGCCAGGCTGGCCATCTGCGAACTCATGAACGCCACCACGCCACCCCGGCTAACCCGCCCGGACAGTGCCCTGGCCAGGCGCAGCGGCGCGATGGCGTTGGTCAGGAACAGCTGGGCGGTCTGCTCGGCGTCGATTTCCGCCACATCCTGTTGCTGCGGGCCGTAGATGCCGGCGTTGACGATCAGGCGATCGATCCGCCGCTCGCCCAGCGCCTCGCCGATGCGTTCGGCGCAGTCGCGTTGGTTGAGGTCGCCGGTCACCGCTTGCAAGCGCTCCCCGGCTCGCTCCGCCAGTGCCTGCAGCCCGGGAGAGCCTTGCGGTCGCCGGGCGACGGCGAATACCTGTGCGCCGCGTTGCAGGAAGGCATCCGCCAGTCCCAGGCCGATGCCGCGCGAGGCGCCGACGATCAGAACGTTGTGCATGAGGTTCTCCGGGCGATAAAGCGGACAGGATACCCAAGCGCGTCCCGCTGCGGTAACCGCCGCGGCGACCGGCCGCGGCGGCCTCGACCTTACCGCATGGCGCTGCCGCCCAGGCCGGCGAGGTACAGGTCGAGCAGGCGGTCGTCGAACTCCGGCTCGCGCACGGCGCTCCCGCGCAGGTGTTCCTCGACGCTGGTGCAGTCCCAGAGATAGGTATCCTGGTACAACTCGACGGTGCTGCGGCCGGCGTACATGTTGTCGCGGAACATACTCAGCAGGGGATAGAGCGGGGCGTCGCGATTGTCTTCCCAGAGACTTACCCAGTCGTCGAACGGCATCTGCCGGAGGGGACGCCCGGCGCGTCGCCCGAGACGGCCGAAGAATTCGTCCAGGGTCAGGCAGCGCGGAATGCTCGGCACCAGGTTGAACTTCTTGCCCAGCGCCGAAGGCTGGCGGGCGATGACGCTGATCGCCTCTACCATGTAGTCCACCGTGGTCAGGCCCTCGCGCAGCTCGCGCAGGAGCGGCACGGCCCGGTACTCCAGGCAGGTCCGCGCCAGCCGGCTCCACCACTGGTAGTCGGCATGGGCGCCGGTACGGCTGTGGCAGGTGGCGTAGCCGAGGCGGAAGGTCATCAGCGGCAGGCCGCGTTCGGCGGCGAGGTCGGCGATCTTTTCCATCACCCATTTGCTGCGCACGTAGCCCATGTCGGTGACCACCGCCGGCAGGTTCTGGTCGATGTCGTCGTCCTCGCGCATCAGGCGCTTGCCGGTATGCAGGTGGCCCCAGCTGTACACCGAGATGCTCGACAGCAGCATCAGCGGCTTGCAGCGGCCGCTGGCGCAGAAGCGCAGGACCTGGCCGAGCCCCTCGACGTTGTCGCGCTTCATGTAGCTGTATGGCTGGATGAAGTTCACCGCGCTGGCGGAATGGAAGACCTGGTCGACGCTGCCGGCCAGCTCGCGATAGGTTTCCGCCGGTAGTCCGAAACCTGGTTCTGCGAGGTCGGCGGCGTAGGCCCTGACCCGTCGCCAGTCCGACTCGGCGAGTTCGATGCGGTGCTGCCGGGCGGCCTGGCGCAGGCGTTCGAGGGCGTGGGCGTCGTTTTGCGCACGGACCGGACAATGCAGGTCGGCCTCGCGACTGGCCAGCAGCTCGGCGAGCAGGTGGGCGCCCATCAGCCCGCTGGCGCCGGTGAGCAGGATGTGCCGTGGCGCGAGCAATTGGGCGGTGTCCATGGGCCGGCTGAAATCCACGTCGGCGGGCAGGCGCACGTCCCGTTGCAGCTCGTGGGCCGGTTCGCTGTCCAGCGCCGGCGGCGCTTCGCCGGCGCGCCGCGCCAGGCTGGCCGCCAGTTGGCGCACGCTCGGGGTGCGGTAGATGTCGTGGATGTAGGCACGGTTGCCGAAGCGTCGGCTCAGTTCGCGCACCAGGGCGGCGGCCAGCAGGGAATGGCCGCCGACCTCGAAGAAGCTGTCGTCCAGGCCGAAGTCGGTATGCCCCAGCACTTCCTGCCAGGCCAGGGCCACTTGCAGTTCGCCGGGGGTGCCGAAGCGTTGCTCGTCGAGTCGTTCCTGGCATTGTTCCTCCAGGCGTCGACGCAGGGCCTGGCGGTCGATCTTGCCGTTGACCGTGGTCGGCAGGCTGTCCAGCGACAGATAGCGGCTGGGCAGCATGTAGTCGGGCAGTTCCTGGCGCAGGGCGGTCTTGATGGCGGCGAGCACGGCCCTGGCATCGTCGCCCCGCTGGCGGGGGACCACGAAGGCGCTCAATTGCTGGCTACCGCAGCGTGGGTCGGCATGCGCCAGCACCACCGCGCCATGGATCGCCGGCTGGCGCAGCAGCGCGGCTTCGACGTCGCCGAGTTCGACGCGGTGGCCGCGGATCTTCACCTGGTCGTCCAGCCGACCGAGGAACTGCAGGCTGCCGTCGGCCAGCCAGCGGGCCTTGTCGCCGGTGCGATAGAGCCGGCGCCGCAGTGCCTGCGAGTAGTGGAAGCGCCTGGCGGTCATGTCCGGGTCGCGCAGGTATTCGCGCGCCAGGCAGACGCCCGCCAGGTTCAGCTCGCCGGGCCGGTCGCCATGGCAAGGCCGGTCGTCGGCGTCGAGAATGAATGCCTCGCAACCGTCGATGGGCGTGCCGATCGAGGCGGGCCGCCGATGAGCTTCGGCGTCGACGATGCGGCAGGTGGCGAAGACCGTGGCTTCGGTCGGGCCGTAGTAATCCACCACGGTATAGGGCAGCCCGCCGGTTGCGACCGGCGGCAGTTTTTCCCCGGCGCAGAACAGGTAGCGCAGCGCCAGCGACGGCGGGGCGGGCTGCTCCGCCAGCGCGGGCACCATCACGGTAGGCGCGAAGGCGTGGCTGATCCGCTGCTCGGCGAAGAATGCCAGCAGCGCCGCCGGGTCCGGGCGCACCTCGTCGGGCACCAGGTGGAGGCAGGCGCCTGCGCACAGGGTGGACCAGATTTCCCATTGGCAAACGTCGAAGCCGACGCCGGCCATCAGGGTGGTGCGGCTCCGTTGGTCCATCTCGAAGCGCCGGTTGTGCCAGTCCACGAGGTTGCTCAGGGAGCGGCTCTCGATCACCACGCCCTTGGGTTCGCCGGTGGTGCCCGAGGTGAAGATCACATACAGCGCTTCGCTGCCCTCGAGCGCCGGCCTCGGCGCGGCACCCGCCGCGCTCGTCGCGAGCACCTGTGCGATGACCTCCACCGGTTGCCCCGGCAGGTCCTCGGCCTGGGTGGCGAGGACCACGGGGGCCTGGCACTGGCGGAGGATTTCCTGCTTGCGCCTGTCGGGTTGCCGACGGTCCACCGGTACGTAGGCCGCTGCGCACTTGGCGGCCGCCAGGATGGCGATGACCAGTTCGGCCGAGCGTTCGGCCAGCAGGGGCAGCAGCTCGCCGCGGGCGACGCCGCGCCTGGCCAGGTGGGCGGCCAGCCGGTCGCTGAGCCGGTCGAGTTCGCGGTAGCTGAACGAGCGCTCGCGATCGACGAGGGCGGGGCGTTCGGGATGGGTATCTGCGTGTTGCCTGAATAAGCCAAGAACAGAATCTTTCGACATGGCTGAGACTCCTGTCTTGCCGGTTGAAAAGACGTTATCCGTGGTTTTTCAGCGTATCGAGCGGGGACCAGGGGGAAGGCTGGCGATAGGCCTGGTCCAAGGCTAGCCCCGAGGGGAAATGCGGCAACTGCCATTTGGTACAGGGTAAGGGGGGCTCGCCGCCGGGGTCGCCAGAGGGCGCCCCGGACATTTTCGGCAGCGGGATCGGACTCAGTCCAGCTGGCCTTCCCGGTCGTCGAAGATCGCTTCTATCGCCAGTCCGAACACCCGGGCGAGCTTGAACGCCAAGGGCAGGCTTGGATCGTAGCGGCCGGTTTCGATGGCGTTCACCGTCTGCCGCGATACCTCCAGCTTTCCGGCCAGCTCCGCCTGTGACCAGCCGCGCTCCGCGCGCAACTCGCGAACCCGGTTCCTCATGCGTAGCGCCTCAGTCCCAGGACGCAGCCGATGGCCCAGAACGCGCCCATCAGGGGCCAGACGAAGAACATCGAGAGTTTCGGAAAGCCGGTGGTTTCGAGGAAACCGTAGGCGAAGGTGAGCAGGGCGGTGCCGACGAAGGCCAGGGCGAGGGCTTCGAGATGGATGCGCCGGGCCATTTCGTCGAGGCGCCGCAGGTAACGGATCACCACCAGCGCCAGGGCGACCATCGGTGGCACCGGCAGCAGGGCGAGGAAGACCCGGCCGGCGCCCGGTTCCGTGCCTGCCAGCAACTGGCCGCTGATCAGAACGGCAGCGGCATAGCCGACCAGCGCGAGAAGCAGTTCGAGGAAGAAACGTTTGTGGGTCATGGTTGAACCGTCCATGTAAAGGGGGCTTTACATTGGCCGGGATGCTCTTCTTTGTCAAGCAAGCTTTACATTCTCCATGGGCTTGCCTTGGCGAGGAGACTCGGGGATGGTAGCGGGCGGTCTCTGGGAGAACGGCGAAATGGCGACGGGCGACGAATTCGACGCGCTGCTGGTGGAAGCCGGCCGCACACCGATGCGCGGCTGGGAATACGACTATGGCGGACGCATCCGCCTGGAACCGCCGCCATGGGATTTCCCGGGGCGCATGCTGGAGCGCTGCCGGGCCGCCGCCAGCCTGCTGGACATGGGCACCGGCGGCGGCGAATGGTTGAGCCGGCTGCCGTATCGTCCGCCGCTCACCGTGGCTACCGAGGGCTGGGCGCCCAACCTGGAGATTGCCCGGGGGCGCCTGGAGCCCCTGGGCATCCGCGTGGTCGAGGTGGAGGGCGCGCCGGACAACCATCGCCAGGGCCGGGAGGGCGATGGCGGCGGGGCGTTGCCGTTCGCCGATGGCACCTTCGACCTGGTCGGCAACCGCCACGAGTCCTATCTGCCATCGGAGGTCCGGCGGGTGCTGGCGCCCGGCGGCTGTTTCCTCACCCAGCAGGTGGCCGGCGACTTCAACCGCGAGTTCTATGCGTTGCTCGGCGAACCGGCGCCGACGCCGGAGGCGCCGCACTGGAACCTGGGTTTCGCCCGGGCCCAGCTGGAGGCCGCGGAGTTGCCGCCGGTGGCAGGCGGCGAAGGTTGGGAGGTGTTGCACTTCGCCGATGTCGGCGCCCTGGCCTGGTACCTGTTGAACCTGCCCTGGGTATTTCCCGGTTTTTCCTTCAGGCGCCACCGCGAGCGCCTGCGCGGCCTGCACGAGAGCGGCAAGCCGCTGGCGGTGCGGCAGTTCCTCTTCTGGCTGGAGGCGCGCAGCCCCCAGGCCGCGCGCGGCTAGAGGAAGAGTCGCTTCACCAGCTCGGTGCGGCTGCGCGCGCCGGTCTTGCGGAACAGGTTGAGCAGGTGGGTCTTCACCGTCGGCAGGCCGAGTCCGAGGCACTGCGCCAGGCATTTGTTGCTGACGCCGTCGCGCAGCAGCAGGGCGATCTCCCGTTCCCTCGGTGTCAGGCCTTGCAGGCGCTCGGCGCTGGCCGTTGGCGTGGCGCATGCCTGCGCCGCCAGCTCCATCAGGCCATGCAGGGCGCGCAACTGTCGCAGCTCCTGGTCGGAGAAGGCCCCTAGGCGGGCGTCGCGCAGCAACGACAGGGCCGCGACCGGACGCTGATGCGCATGCGCCAGCACCTCGACCACGTCGCAGATCCCGTGGCGTCGCAGGAAGCCCTGGTACAGCGCGCTGTCCTCCGCGGGCTGGCGGGCGATGCCCTGGCGCAGCGGCACCACCGGCGAAGCGCTGGCCAGGCAGTGGCGCGGCTGCAGCGGATCGTAGTCGCGGTAGTGGCGCAGGTAGTCGCGGTGCATGCCGGCCGGCATCCGCAGGAGCTGGAAATCGTGTGCGCGGCAGTCCTCGTCGATGCGATAGAACACGCACAGGCTGGCCGGCACCACCTGGGTGAAGGCCTGCATGCAGCGCAGGCCGAGGTCGGGCGACAGGGTCGAAGACATGGCGCGGGGCTCCCGTGGGACGAGGCGGCGGGACGTCCACTGTCCCGCCTACCGGGCAGAATGTCCATGCCCCGGCGTGCCGTCTTGTCTTTCTCTGCCTGGCTTGGCAGGCAGCGGCAAGAAACCCGGCAGGCTGGAGCAAGCGAGCGGGGGAGCGGCGGGTCCAGAGTATTCCCGGGTAGTAGGCGCATGCACGACGCAGCGCCGTCGCCAAGCCGAGGAGCACACATGAGTATTGCCATCGACCCGTCCGTCAGCGCCTTCTTGCGCAGCCCCCATGGCCTGCTGATCGACGGTGAGTCCGGGCCGGCGCGTTCCGGCGCCGACATGCCGCTGTACGACCCGGCGACTGGCGCCGAGCTGGCTCGCGTGGCCCGCGCCGGCGCCGAAGACGTCGACCGGGCAGTCGCTGCCGCGCGGCGCGCGTTCGAAGGCAGCTGGGCAGGCCAGCGCCCGGCCGATCGCGAGCGCCTGCTGCTGC
Source organism: Pseudomonas sp. 2VD (assembly GCF_005503585.1). Classification (NCBI taxonomy): domain Bacteria; kingdom Pseudomonadati; phylum Pseudomonadota; class Gammaproteobacteria; order Pseudomonadales; family Pseudomonadaceae; genus Pseudomonas; species Pseudomonas sp. 2VD. The sequence goes on along the minus strand of NZ_SCND01000073.1, from coordinate 11,798 downwards.
GACTGGCGGAACGGGTCGAGGCGCATGGCGAGCAACTGGCGCAGTTGGAAACCCTGAACAACGGCAAGTCGATCAACCTGTCGCGGGCCCTGGAGGTCGGCGCCTCGGTGGAGTTCATCCGCTACATGGCCGGCTGGGCGACCAAGATCGAGGGCCGCAGCCTAGACCTGTCGATCGCTGCGGTCCCAGGCGCGCGCTACCGGGCCTACACGGTGCCGGAGCCGGTGGGCGTGGTCGGAGCCATCGTGCCGTGGAATTTCCCCTTGCTGATGGCGATCTGGAAGATCGTCCCGGCCCTGGCCTGCGGCTGCACCGTAGTCCTCAAACCGGCCGACGAAACCCCGCTGACCGCCCTGCGCCTCGGCCAGTTGTGCCTGGAGGCGGGGATTCCACCAGGGGTGGTGAACATCGTCACCGGCACGGGCGCCGAGGCCGGCGCGGCACTGGCGGCGCACCCGGGCATCGACAAGCTGGCGTTCACCGGCTCGACCCCGGTGGGCAAGCTGATCGGGCATGCGGCGGTGGAGAACATGACGCGTTTTTCCCTCGAACTCGGCGGCAAATCCCCGGTGATCATCCTCGATGACACCAGCCTGGACATGGCTGCCGCCGGTTCCGCCGGCGCGATCTTCTTCAACCAGGGGCAGGTCTGCACCGCTGGTTCGCGCCTCTATGTGCAGCGCAAGCGTTTCGACCAGGTGCTGGAGCGCCTGGCGGCCATCGCCGGCGACCTGAGCATCGGCCCCGGCCTGGATCCGACCACGCAGATCAACCCGCTGGTCTCGGCCAGGCAGCAGGAGCGGGTGCTGGGGATGATCGAAAGCGGGGTGGCCGAGGGCGCCAGCGTGGTCTGCGGCGGGGCGCGCCAGGGCGAGACGGGGTTCTACGTGCAGCCGACGATCCTTGCCGACGTCACCCCGGGGATGCAGGTGGTGCGCGAGGAAATCTTCGGGCCGGTGCTGGTGGCGACGCCCTTCGACGATCTCGACGAAGCGGTGCGTCTGGCCAACGACAGCATCTACGGGCTCGGTGCGAGCATCTGGTCCAACGACCTGCGCCAGGTCATGGACCTGGTGCCCAGGATCAAGGCCGGCACGGTATGGGTGAACGCCCACAACCTGCTCGACCCGTCGATGCCGTTCGGCGGCTTCAAGCAGTCCGGCATCGGTCGCGAGATGGGCCATGCGGCGATCGAGGCGTACACCGAGAACAAGTCGGTGTGCATCGCCTACTGATATCGATGAAATCGGGGTGAGCCGATTCGTTCGGCTCTTTCGCTGCCCTCCGCGGCAGCCTTTTGTTCGACACGCTTCGCCTGCCGGCGGAGCGTACGGGACGCCGGCGCGTCCCGCAGGGCGCCTGGCGCGCCCTGGCAGGGCCTGACGCAAGAACAACAACAGCAACGCTGCCGTCGAGGATACGTCGATGTCCACCTCCAGACTCACCCAGCACCTGCTCCGCGGGCGGGTTGGTTTCCCCACCGCCCTGGCCAGTTCGGTCGGGTTGATCATGGCCAGCCCGGTGATCCTCACCGCCACCACCGGCTTCGGCCTGGGCGGCGGAACCTTCGCCGTGGCGATGCTGGTGGCGCTGCTGCTGATGCTGGCGCAGTCCACCACCTTCGCCGAGGCCGCCTGCCTGCTGCCGACCCGTGGCTCGGTCTACGACTACCTGTCGTGCGGCCTCGGGCGCTTCTTCGCGATCACCGGCACGCTGTCGGCCTACCTGATCGTCCATGTGTTCGCCGGCACCGCCGAAACCATGCTCAGCGGCACCATGGCGCTGGTCAACTTCGAGTCGCTGAATACCCTCACCGAGCCGGGCGGCGGCGCCTGGTTGGTGGGCGTCGGCATGGTGCTCTGCTTCGGCCTGCTGAATGCGCTGGGGATCACCGCCTTCGGTCGCGCCGAAGTGATCCTCACCTTCGGCATGTGGAGCACCCTGATGATCTTCGCCGTGGCCGGTCTGCTGCGCCTGCCCGCGGTGGAGTTGCAGGGCTGGTTCGGGGCCTCGATGGTCGGCGACGACCTGCCGACCCTGCTGTCGCTGGTGGGCATGGCGATGTTCATGTTCGTCGGTTGCGAATTCGTCACGCCGCTGGCTCCGGAGGTGCGCCACGCTTCGCGGACCCTGCCGCGGGCGATGGCCCTGGGGTTGGTCGGGGTGGCCTGCTGCATGTTCCTCTATGGCGCGGCGATGCGCCGGCAGGTGGAAAACCTCGACCTCGGCGGCGGCCTGCATCTGCTGGAGACGCCGATGGCGATCCCGCGATTCGCCGAGCAGGTGATGGGACCGTTCGGACGCATCTGGCTGGGCGTGGGCCTGCTGTTCGCCGGGGCCGCCACCATCAACACCCTGATGGCCGGCCTGCCGCGGATTCTCTACGGGATGGCGCTGGATGGCGCCTTGCCGAAGGCCTTCACCTACCTGCACCCGCGCTTCAAGACACCGTTGCTGTGCATCGCCGTGGCAGCGGCGATTCCCTGCCTGCACGCCTGGTGGCTGGGCGGCGACAGCGAAGGGATCATCCACCTGGTCCTGGCGGCGGTCTGCGCCTGGGGCACCGCCTACCTGCTGGTGACCCTCTCCGTGGTGCTGCTGCGCATCCGTCGCCCGGACCTGCCGCGCGCCTACCGCTCGCCGCTGTTCCCGTTGCCGCAGCTATTCTCCAGCGCCGGAATCCTGCTGGGGATGTTCTACATCACGCCGCCGGGGATGAACCCCGCCGACATCTACCTGCCGTTCGCCCTGATGTTCGGCCTGGCGGCCGCCTACGCCCTGTTCTGGACCCTGTGCGTACAGCGGGTGAATCCGTTCCGTCCGCTGGCGGTGGAAGAGGTGCTGGAGAAGGAATTCGCCGAAGAGGACCAGCAGCAGCGGGAGAAGGCGCATGTCCGCCTGGGCGCGCTGGTATGAGCGCCACTGGCGCGACTGGCGGCCAGCCGCCTATCGCCCCGGAGCCACCCTGGACCTGGTGCGGCGCAACCTGGCTGCGTGCGACGGCGAGGCGCAGGACGGCAGGCTGTTGCTGCGTACGAAAGAGCTGAGCCTCGAGGTTCGCGAGCGGGTCCAGGCGCACCTGTTCATGCATATCGTCAGCACCGAGTTCAGCCTGTTCGTGGCGGCGCCCGGGGGGCCGCCGGCCAGCCTGGAGCTGCGTCACGCCGGTTGCTTGCGGCGTCGCGGCATCCTTTGCAAGGTGCGCCGCGGGAGCGGGCCCGAGCCGTTGCGGGAGGCCTTGCAGGGGGGCGACCGGGCCTTGCTGGAGCAGCTCATGCCGCTGGACTTCCGGAGCTTGCGCCTCTGCCGCGACGACAGGGGCTGGACCGTGAGCCTGGAACACCTGGGGGCGTGCGAGGTGGTCAACCGCTTCCCCGCCTATCGCCGCTACATCCCTCTGGTCGCCGAGCAGCGCCTGGCCCTGCTGGGCGCCTTCGCCCAATTGCAGCGCCTGCTTTCTCCCGCCTGAACGGCCCTTGCCGGCTCTCCCGGATGCGTATCCGCCGGTCCATTTGCGCTAGCTTGTGGGTATATCGATAACATGTTAATCATATCGGCAGCGCTTAGTGGCTCGGTAATTGCCGCGCCATACAACAATAACGATGGCCGTTGCCGTCAGGAGGTGCCCGGTGCATACCCTGTCTTCCGCACACAACAGCTTCGAAGCCTGGAACCAGGCGTTGCGCCAGGTCTGCGGGCGCTTCGAATCGCAGCCCGCGCTGAACCGGACGCTGTTCATCGGCGATATCTCGCGGCAGGACCTCGGCGGCCTGGAGCTGGCGCAGATCCGCACCAACGCCGGGCGCATCGCCCGCCAGGCCACCCATGCCGATCATGACGACGACCGTCACTGCTTCCTGGTCGTCCAGCGCAGCGGCCATGCGCAACTGCGCCAGGGTGGGGACAGCATAGAGCTGGCGCCAGGGGAAATGGCGCTGATGGACTCCGCGGGCGGCTGCGAGATCATTCCCCACGGACTCATCGAACACACCTCGTTCCATCTCTCCCGCGACCAGGTATGCCGGCACCTGCCGCCCAGCCAGCGGGCCTTCGGCAAACTCTCGCCGAACTGCGCCAGCGGTCGCCTGCTCGGCCTGCTGGTGCAGCAGGTGTGCGCCGGAGAACTGCAGCCGTGGGCGGTGGCGGACGAGGGCGGGGCGTTGCAGGAGGCGCTGATCGCCCTGCTCGGGCCGGCGCTACAGCACGCCGGCGAGGAATTGGAGGGACCGCTGGCCGGGCTCTATGGCTACAGTCTGCGCCGGCACGCGGAGCGTCTGATCGAGCAATCCCTGCAGGAGCCGCGCCTGAGTCCGGACATGCTCGCCGGCCGCCTGCGCATCTCGGTGCGCCAGTTGTACCGGTTGTTCGAGGAGCAGGGCGACAGCGTCTGCCGCTACATTCTCCGCCAGCGCCTCAGCCGCAGCGCCGCCGACCTCGGCAACCCACGGCTGCGCGGAGAATCGATCACCTCCATCGCCTTCAAGTGGGGTTTCAGCGACTCGGCGCATTTCAGCCGGGCGTTCAAAAAGCAGTTCGAGGTTTCGCCCAAGGACTATCGGGCCGGCGCGCTACCGGCCTGACGCCGCCGCGCGCTGCCATTCGTCCCGCCGATCCGCGCCGCAGGCGGAGCTGGCCCGGTGAATGCTTGACGCTTCACCGGAGGCACAGCAAGAATGCGGCGTGTCAGGTTGCATGAAAATAACGGCGGCGCTGTCCGGGGTACCTGCCGCGACAAGCAGCACCCGATGCCCGCACCTTTCATGTCGCCAGCGAGGCGCAGGATGTCATTGCCTTGGGGCGTGCGCCGCGTCGCTATTCACTATCAGATTTCGAGTGCCCCCCTACACCATGCGAATGCGCCTGATGCTTTTGGGCGGCGGTAATGCCCTTGGACAGGCGCTGATCCGCCTAGGGGCGGAGGAAGACATCGGTTTCCTCGCGCCCAGACCACCCGAGCAGGGCTGGGATGCCGCCAGCCTCACCACCCTGCTGGACGAAACGCGCCCCGACGCGGTGATCAACCTCGCCTTCTACCACGACTGGTTCCAGGCCGAGCAGGTCGAGGCGGAGCGCCTGGGCGCCCAGGAGCGCGCCGTCGAGCGCCTCGCGGAACTCTGCCAGCACTACGAGATCCTGCTGGTCCAGCCGTCCAGCTACCGGGTCTTCGACGGCGCCCGCGCCACCGCCTACAGCGAGAAGGACGAGACCCTTCCGCTGGGCCTGCGTGGCCAGGCGCTCTGGCGCATGGAGCAGAGCGTGCGCGCGGCCTGCCCGCGACATGTGCTGATCCGCTTCGGCTGGCTGCTGGACGAAAGCCCGAACGGCTTGCTGGGACGTTTCCTCAGCCGCGCCGAACAACCGCAGCCGCTGTTCCTCGCCGACGACCGGCGCGGCAACCCGACGCCGGTGGACGACGCCGCGCGGGTGGTGCTCTCGGTGCTCAAGCAGCTCGACTGCCAGGCGCCGCTGTGGGGCACCTACCACTACGGCGGACTGGAAGCGACCACCACCCTGGCGCTGGGGCAGGTGATCCTCAACGAGGCGCGTACCTATCGCTCCAACCTGATCCAGGAGCCTTCGGCGGAGGCCCATGCCGCGCGCCCGGACGCGCTCGACGAACCGCAGCACGCGGTGATGGTCTGCAAGAAGATCCTCCACACCTTCGGCATCAAGCCGCGCGCCTGGCGCGCAGGTTTGCCGGCTCTATTGGACAGGTACTACAGGCATGTTTGAACGCCCCATCCTGATCACCGGCGGCGCCGGTTTCATCGGCTCCCACCTGACCGACGCGCTGCTGGCGCGCGGCTACCGCGTGCGTGTGCTGGACAACCTGTCCACCGGCAAGCGCGACAACCTGCCCCTGGACGACGAACGGGTCGAGCTGCTCGAAGGCGACGCCGCCGACGCGGCGACCCTGGCGGCCGCCCTGAAGGGCTGCGCGGCGGTCGCCCACCTGGCCGCGGTCGCCTCGGTACAGGCCTCGGTGGACGACCCGGTCGCCACCCACCAGAGCAATTTCATCGCCACCCTGAACCTCTGCGAAGCGATGCGCGAGCAGGGCGTGAAGCGCGTGGTGTTCGCTTCCAGCGCAGCGGTCTACGGGCAGAACGGCGAAGGCACGGCGATCGACGAAGACACCCCGAAGTCGCCGCTGACGCCCTACGCGTCGGACAAGCTGGCCAGCGAGTACTACCTCGATTTCTATCGCCGCCAGCATGGGCTGGAGCCGGCGATCTTCCGCTTCTTCAACGTCTACGGGCCGCGCCAGGACCCGTCCTCGCCCTATTCCGGGGTGATCAGCATATTCACCGAGCGCGCCCTGAAGGGGACGCCGATCACCGTGTTCGGCGACGGCGAGCAGACCCGCGACTTCATCTACGTCGCCGACCTGGTCGATTTCCTGGTCCAGGCGCTGGAGGCGACGGCGGTGGAGCCCGGGGCGGTGAACGTCGGCCTGAATCGCAGCATCAGCCTGAAGCAGTTGCTGGCGGAGATCGGCCAGGTGCTCGGTGGCCTGCCGCCGGTGACCCACGCCGACGCGCGAGCCGGTGACATCAGGCATTCGCGGGCGAACAACGAGCGCCTGCTGCGGCGTTTCCGCTTCGACCAGCCGACGCCGATGGGCGTGGGCCTGGCGCGCCTGCTCGGCCGCTGATCACCACCAGGGCTTGTTCAGCGCCAGGTAGAAGATCCCGCCCAGCAGGGTGAGGCTGAGGACGCTGAGCAGGCCCTTGCCGGGGCCTCGCGCCATCCGCAGGGCGAACGCCGCGCAGATGATGTAGCCCAGCAACAGCCCCAGCTTCGCCAGCAGCCAGAGCGGTAGCGGCCAGGGCATCGCCAGGTGCACCAGGCCGAGCGCGGTGAGCAGCAGCAGGGTGTCCACCAGGTGCGGTCCCCAGCGGCGGATGCCGCTGGCCTTGCGCCCCGACCAGTTCCAGGCCAGGCGCCAGACGAACAGGGCGGCGCTGCTGAGGGCGAAGGTGATGTGCAGGGTCTTCAGCCAGAGGTACATGGGCCCGTTTCCGCAGGATGAGAAAAGGCGCCCGAAGGCGCCTTTTTCCGTTGGGGGCGCAAGCCCCGCGACAGTCTACGACTCAGAACTTGTAGCCGAAACCGATCATGTAGACCCACGGATCGACGTCCACGTCGACCTTGGTCTTGTTCACGCCCAGGGCGCTCGGGCCGTTGATGCTGGCCTTGGTGTCGATGTCCATGTACCAGACGGCCATGTTGAACAGCGCGTGCTCGTTGAGCATGTAGTCGAAGCCCAGTTCGCCGGCCAGGCCCCAGGAGTCCTGCAGCTTCATGCTGCTGAAACCCTGCGCCTTGCGGTTGCTGGCGAGGTCTTCGTCGAAGAAGGTAGTGTAGTTCACGCCCAGGCCGCCGTAAGGCTGGAAGGCGCTGTTGGTACCGCCCATGGGGTAGTACTGGAGCAGCAGGGTCGGCGGCAGTTGCTTGATGTCGGCCAGCTTGCCGTCCAGGCCCGGGCCGAGGCCCTTGACGTCGACCTGGTGGTTGAACGGAGTGGCGGCGACCAGTTCCACGCCCCACTTGTCGGCGAACATGTAGGTGAAGGTCAGGCCGAGCTGGGTGTCGCTGTCGACGGTCGCCTTGGTACCGCGCTGCTTGGCGCCGTCCAGCTTGATGTCGGAACTGCTGTCGTCGGGATCGACGGTGGCGAAGCCGCCACGGATGATGAAGTCACCGGCCTTGTGTCCTTGAATATCCGCAGCGGCGAACGGGGAGGCGACGGTGAGGGCCAGCAGGGAAGCGGTAAGCCAGGACTTACGCATGATGAGCTCCATTCCTTGTATTAGAAAGTGTTGGTGCTGCTAATGGTCAGCCAGCTAACAGTTGCCTTCCTTGACACAGCTCAATCAATCCTAGGAGCAAATGTGACCGCCGCAACGTAAACGGCGCGGCGGATTGTCGCATGTCGTTCAGCTACCTTCGTATTCGTAGGGCGTCACCTTGCTCGCCTGCATGCGGTAGCCGGCCGCCGCCAGCTCGCTGCTGGCGTTCTCCACCTTGAAGGTGCCCTCGACCCAGAACGGCTGGTACAACTCGTCCATCTGCACGCCCTTGGCGGTCTTCACGTAGACGATCTGGTTCGACGGCGGCGGCGGTACGTGGATGCAGGCGCCGTAGTAGGGCACCAGGAGGAACTCGGTGACCAGCCCGGCCTCGCTGATTTCCAGCGGCACGATGTAGCCCGGCAGCTTGGCCTCGATGCCGTCCAGTGCCTTCACCACCGGGGCGTTGGGGCTCTGCTGGCTGGCCGCCGGGCCGGCTTCGCTGAGGGCGTTGGCGAGGTCGTGGATCGGCAGCGGCGCCGGGGCGGGCGGGGCGCCGGCCGGGATCAGTTGCGACCAGGTCAGTTCGCGCGGCGCGGCGCGCGCCACGGCACTGCCCAGGAGCAGGGCGAAAGCCAGCAGGAGGACGGTCAGGGAGCGCAGCATCGGGGAATATCTCCGGGTCATAGGCGGATCGACAGGCCATCGGCCAGGGACTGGCGGTAGGCGCGCCAGGCCGGCACGCAGCCGATCAGCACGGCGGCCGCCAGGATAGCCCCGAGCAGGCTCCACTCATAGTCGCTCGGCCAGGCCAGCGGCAGGTAGATGCCGTAGTTGGCCTGGACGTAGCCCTGGCTGGCGGCGATGCCGAGGTAGAGCAGGCCGAGGCCGAGGGCGACGCCGGCCAGCGCCAGGCTGAAGGCCTCGGCCAGCAGCAGGCCGAAGATGTGCCAGGGGCGCGCGCCCACCGAGCGCAGGATGGCCATCTCCCGGCGGCGCTCGTTGAGGCTGGTGAGGATCGCCGTGAGCATGCCGATCAGGCCGGTGAGGACGACGAACAGCGAGACCACGAACAGTGCCTTCTCGGCGGTGCCCATCAGGCCCCACAGTTCCTGCAGGGCGACACCGGGGAGGATCGCCATCAGCGGTTCGCCGGGATAGTCGTTGACCTCGCGTTGCAGGGCGAAGGTCGCCACCTTGCTCTTCAGGCCGACCAGGAACGCGGTGATCGCCTGTGGTTGCAGGTCCATGTGCCGCGCCTGCTCGGCACTGACGCGCCCGGCGCCCATCGCCGGCACCCCGTTGCGCCAGTCGACGTGCAGCGCCTCCATGCCGGCGAGGGATATGTGCAGGGTGCGATCCACCGGGGTACCGGTGCGCTGGAGGATGCCGACCACGGTGAACGGCTTGTCGTCGTGCTTGACCAGGCTCACCGTGCTCACCCCATGGGCCAGCACGATCTTCTCGCCGAGCCTGTAGTGCAGGGCTTCGGCCACCTCGGCGCCGAGCACCACGTCGAACAGGTCCTGGCCGAAGGCGCGGCCCTCGGCCAGTTGCAGTTCCTGGCCGCGGCCGTAGCGGTAGTGCTCGAAATAGCCGGCATCGGTACCCATTACCCGGTAGCCGCGGTGCGAGTCGCCGAGGGAGATCGGGATCGCCCACTTCACCCGCGGGTTTTCGGCGAAGTGCCGGTAGCTGTCCCAGCGGATGTTGTTGGTCGCGTTGCCGATGCGGAATACCGAGTAGAGCAGCAGGTTCACCGAGCCGGAGCGCGCGCCGACGATCAGGTCGGTTCCGGAGATGGTACTGGCGAAGCTGGCCTTGGCCTCGGTGCGGACCCGCTCCACCGCCAGCAGCAGGCAGGCGGAGAGGGCGATGGCGAAGATCGTCAGCAGGGCGGTGAAGCGGCGGTTGGCCAGGCTGGCCAGTGCCAGTCGGAAGAGATACATGCTCAGAGTCCTGCCGGCCGGGCGGCGCGGTTGAGATCGGAAAGGGACAGGCTGCGGTCGAACAGCCCGGCCAGGCTCTGGTCGTGGCTGACGAACAGCAGGCTGGCGCCGGCCTCGCGGCATTCGGCGAAGAGCAACTGGAGAAACGCCTCGCGGCTGTCGGCGTCGAGCGCCGAGGTCGGCTCGTCGGCGATCACCAGCTCCGGCTGGCCGATCAGCGCGCGGGCGGCGGCGACCCGCTGCTGCTGGCCGATGGACAGGCTGTCGGCGCGGCGTTCGTGCAGTTCGCCGCCGAGGCCGAGCTGGCCGAGCAGATGGCTGGCGGCCTGCGCCGGGCTACCGTGGCGTTCGCGGGCGCGCTGACGGCGCAACGCGGAAAAGTGACAGGGCAGCTCGACGTTCTCGCGTACCGAGAGGAATGGCAGCAGGTTGAACTGCTGGAAGATGTAGCCGGTGTGGTCGACGCGGAAATGGTCGCGGCGCGCGGCGGACAGCTTTTCCAGGTCCTCGCCGAGCAGGCGGATGCTGCCGCGGCCGGGCTTCTGCACGCCGCCGAGGAGGCCGAGCAGGGTGGTCTTGCCGCTGCCGGAAGGCCCTTTGAGGAACAGGCTCTCGCCGCGTTCGAGATGGAAGCTGGGAATGTCCAGCAACTCCGCCTGGCCGGGCCAGGCGAAGCCGAGGTTGGTCAGGGTGATCAGTGCGCTCATGGGGGTAGGGGCGGAACGCTCCGCCGGAGCCTCGAGAATGGATGGAGGGGCGCCGCGCCGAATCCCTCGCGGCGCCTCCGGAACGATCCTACAGCTTCAGCTCGGCGCTGGCCGGGGCCAGGTCGGCGCCTTTCTGGCCGTCGGGACCGATCAGTTGTACCTGAATTTTCTGGGTGGCGGGGAAGCGCTTGAAGAACTCGGCGAGGGTCAGTAGCTTGAGCAGCTCGGGCTTCTCGCAACTGAGCTGGTAATGGGCGTGGATATCGGCATGACCGTTTTCGTGTTCATGTTCATGTTCGTGGCCTGCCTTCTCCTTGTGCGCGTGGGCCGGCGCCTTGTCGCCGAACAGCGGACTCCGCAGTTCCTGGCTGGCCACCGAGCAGCCGGCGGTGACCGGCAGGGCGAACAGCTCCAGCGGTTTTTCCAGCTGCGCGCGGGCCTTGGCCACGGCGGCCTTGTCCGCGTCGGTGCTGGCGGCGTGTTCGAAACCGACCAGGTTCATCGCCGGGCTGTCCAGCTCCAGTTCGAGGGTCTTGCCGTCCAGCGCCACGTTCAACTGGGCGACGCCGTGCTCGTGCTTGCCCAGGCTGCCGTGGGGGTGGTCATGGTCGTGGTCGTCATGGGCCTGGGCGGCGAACGGCAGCAAGACGAGGGCTAACAGCAGTGGGCGCATGAACGGGACTCCGGCAAGGAAGGAAAAGAGTTTGTTACGTTATAACGAATTTTTCCGCCTGCCTAGCCTGGCCGATTTGGCCCCTACGCGCCGACGTGGGAGCATGGCGCGATTCGCTTGTGGAGAAACGAGATGGTGCGGATTCGCGGAAGCATCGGCGACTGGCCGGTGGACCTGACCCTGGAACTGGACGCCGAGGATTGGCGCCAACTGGCGCAACACGTGCCTCCGCCGCCGCTGGGCGAGCCGCAGGTCGCGGCGGCCAGGGCGCCGGCGTCGGCAGCGCCGGTGGATCGCCTGTGGCAGACCGCCCAGGACCTGCTGCGCGGCAGCGGGCGGATCGAGGGGCCGCAGTTGCTGGCGGAGTTGGAGGGGTTCAGCGGCAATGCCGGCGCCGCCAAGCAACTGCTGGTGCGCCTGCGGCACGACGCCCGGGTCAAGGTCGAGGTGGTCGACGGCACCCAGGTGTTCGTCTGGCTGGAGGACTGAGCCCCGCGGACGGGGCTCGGCGACTCAGTAGAGCGCCTGGTACAGCTTGCGGCGGTAGGCGGTGACCAGCGGGTGGTCGTTGCCAAGCAGGTCGAAGACCTGTACCAGGGTCTTGCGCGGCAGGTCGTCCTGGTAGCCGCGGTTGCGCAGGAACAGCTTGAGCAGTCCGTCCAGAGCCGCCTCGTAC
>NZ_SCND01000072.1:0-20622 GCF_005503585.1 Pseudomonas sp. 2VD | reverse complement strand
CAACAAAGGAAGTCGCCTGTCCATGGACTCCACATCCCTTCTCGACCAGCTCTCCGGGTACTGGTCGGCGCTCGACCAACACCCTATCCTGCACGCCGGCCTGGCCTTCGGCCTGCTGCTGGTGGGCGCCCTGATTCTCGGCCGGGTGGCCCGCTACATCGTCCTCTACGCCGCCAACCTGCTCGCCCGCCAGCCCGCGCTGCACTGGCTCGGCGACCTGATCCGCAACAAGGTGTTCCAGCGCCTGGCGCAGACCACGCCCTCGCTGTTGGTGCAATTCGGTCTGCCGTGGATCCCGGAGATGCCGGACAAGGCCGCGCACTTCCTCGGCAACCTGGCACTGGCCTTCACCGTGCTGTTCCTGATCCTCGCCCTCACCGCGCTGCTGAATGCCCTGCTGGACATCTACGCGCGTACCGAGCACGCCCGCACCCGTTCGATCAAGGGCTACGTGCAACTGGCGAAGATCGCCGTGTTCGTGTTCGGCGCGATCATCATCGTCTCGATCATCATCGACCGCTCGCCGCTCCTGCTGCTGTCCGGCCTCGGCGCGATGTCGGCGGTCCTCCTGCTGGTCTACAAGGACACCCTGATGTCCTTCGTCGCCAGCGTGCAGCTCACCAGCAACGACATGCTGCGGGTCGGCGACTGGATCGAGATGCCGCAGGTCGGCGCCGACGGCGACGTGGTGGACATCACCCTGTACACCGTGAAGGTGCAGAACTTCGACAAGACCATCGTCTCGGTGCCGACCTGGCGCCTGATGTCGGAGTCGTTCAAGAACTGGCGCGGCATGCAGCAGTCCGGCGGACGGCGGATCAAGCGGGCAATCTACGTCGACTCCAGCCAGGTGCGTTTCCTCGACGAGAAGGAAGAGCGGCGCCTGAGCCAGGTGCGCCTGCTCACCGAATACATGGCCCGCAAGCAGACCGAGTTGCAGGAGTGGAATGCCGCCAACGGCGGGGTCGCCCCGCTGGCCGCCAACCGCCGCCGGCTGACCAACATCGGTACGTTCCGCGCCTACGCCCTCGCCTACCTGCAGAACCACCCGGACATCCATCCGCACATGACCTGCATGGTCCGCCAGTTGCAGCCGACCGCCCAGGGCATCCCGCTGGAGATATACTGCTTCACCCGCACCACCGCCTGGGTCGACTACGAGCGCATCCAGGGCGACGTGTTCGACTACCTGCTGGCGGTGATGCCGGAGTTCGGCCTCGGCGCCTACCAGCAGCCCAGCGGGCAGGACCTGCGCCAGGGGCTGCAAGGCATGCTCGAAGGGCGTGACGCCGGGGCCCGCTCGTTCGAGGCGCTGGCCGCGCCGAGCCGCAGCGACGAAGCCACCGCCTGAACCGAGGAAAACCGTCCATGAAACCGCACCTGACCTACTACGTCGCCGCCAGCCTGGACGGTTTCATCGCCCGCCCCGACGGCAGCGTCGACTGGCTCGACCGTTTCGCCGAGGGCGGCAACGACCACGGCTACAAGAGCTTCTACCAGGGCATCGACGGCCTGCTGATGGGCCGCGGCACCTACGATATCGTGCGCGGCTTCGGCGACTGGCCGTATCCGGGCAAACCCTGCCAGGTACTCACCCGCAACCCGCAGGAAAGCGCAGCGGAAGGCGTCGAGTTGCGCCACGTCACACCCCAGGAAGGCCTCGCGCGCCTCGGCGAACAGGGCTGCCGGCGGATCTGGCTGGCCGGCGGCGGCAGCCTGGCCGGTAGTTGCCTGGCGGCCGGGCTGCTCGACGAGGTGATCGTCAGCGTCATTCCGCAGCTGCTCGGCGCCGGCATCCCGCTGTTCGCCGGCGGCCGCGAGCGGCGCCTGCAACTGCTGGAACAACATGGCTACAACAGCGGCATCGTACAGATGCGCTACCAGGTGATCGCCGAGGACGACCCGCAATGACCGACAACCTGCTGAGCATTTCCGCCGCCTGCCTGTTCGACGACCAGGGCAACCTGTTGCTGGTGCGCAAGCGCGGCACCCAGGCCTTCATGCTCCCGGGCGGCAAGCGCGAGCCGGGCGAAACGCCCCTCGCCGCGCTACAGCGCGAACTGCTGGAGGAACTGCGCCTGCCGATGGGCGCCTCGACCTTCGAGCACCTCGGCAGCTTCCAGGCGCCGGCGGCCAACGAGGCGAACACCCGCGTCGATGCCGATATCTACGTCGCCCGCTTGCCCCACGCCGTCTGTGCGCAGGCGGAGCTGGAGGAACTGGCCTGGCTGGTCCCCGGCCAAGCGCAGCCGGACAATCTCGCGCCGCTGCTGCGCGATCATGTCCTGCCGGCCCTGGCGCGGCGCGCGGCGGAAAACCCGGAAACCCAGGCCGAACACCGGACGCGCCCCGATCATGTGCGCTGAGCGCTAGCGCTCCCGTCAACGAAAAAGGCCACCTCGGGGTGGCCTTTTCGCGTTCTCGCACCGATCGCGCGGAATATCGGCGGTTAACGCCTCTCCCCCGTGCGCAGCCTGCGGCTAAGCCTCAGAACGAAGTCCGGCGGTAGGCACGGTAGCGCGGGAACCAGAAGTTCGCCTCGATGGCGTCGTTCAATACCTCGTCGCTGGTATGCAGGGCCTTGCCCTCGGCCTGGGCCTGCTTGGCCACGGCGACGGCGATGCGCTTGCTGACCTCGCGGATGTCGCCCAGCGCCGGCAACACGGCGCCCTCGCCCCGGGTAACGATCGGCGAGCAGTTGGCCAGGGCGTTGGCCGCGGCCATCAGCATGCCTTCGGTGACCCGGTTGGCCCGCGCGGCGATCACCCCCAGGCCGATGCCGGGGAAGATATAGGCGTTGTTGCACTGGGCGATGGGAATCCGCTTGTCGCCCACCTGCACCGGTTGGAACGGGCTACCGGTGGCGACCAGCGCCTGGCCGTCGGTCCAGTTGAGGATTTCCTGCGGAGTCGCCTCGACCCGCGAGGTCGGGTTGGACAGCGGCATCACCAGCGGCTGCTTGCAATGGCTGTGCAGCTCGCGGATGACCTCTTCGGAAAACAGCCCGCGCTGCCCGGAGACGCCGATCAGCACCGTCGGCCGGGCATTGCGGATCACTTCCAGCAACGCCAGGTCGTCGCCCTGCTGGCCGCCCCAGGCACCGAGATCGGCGCGCTTCTGCGCCAGGCGGTGCTGGAAGTCGAGCAGGTTGCTCATGTCGTCGGTGAGCAGGCCCCAGCGGTCGACCATGAAGATGCGCCGACGCGCCTGGGCCTCGTCCAGGCCCTCCAGTTGCATGGCGGCGATGATCTGCTCGGCGATGCCGCAACCGGCGGAGCCGGCGCCGACGAAGGTCACGGTCTGCTCGCTGAGCTTCTCGCCCTTGGCCTTGCAAGCCGCCAGCAGGGTGCCCACGGCCACCGCGGCGGTGCCCTGGATGTCGTCGTTGAAGCAGCACAGCTCGTCCTTGTAGCGCTCCAGCAACGGCATGGCATTGGTCTGGGCGAAGTCCTCGAATTGCAGCAGGACGTTGGGCCAGCGGCGCTTGATCGCCTGGATGAACAGGTCGACGAACTCCTCGTACTGCGCCCCGCTCACCCGCTCGTGGCGCCAGCCCATGTACATCGGGTCGTTGAGCAGGTCCGGGTTGTTGGTGCCGACGTCCAGCACCACCGGCAGGGTGTAGGCCGGGCTGATACCGCCGCAGGCGGTGTACAGGGACAGCTTGCCGATCGGGATGCCCATCCCGCCGATGCCCTGGTCGCCCAGGCCGAGGATCCGCTCGCTGTCGGTGACCACCACGATCTTCACGTTGTTCTTGGTGGCGCTGCGCAGGATGTCGTCGATCCGCTCGCGGTCCGGGTAGGAGATGAACAGGCCGCGGTGGGTCCGGTAGATCTTCGAGAACTCCTGGCAGGCCTGGCCGACCGTGGGGGTGTAGATGATCGGCATCATTTCTTCCAGGTGCTCCTCGAGCAGGCGGAAGAACAGGGTCTCGTTGTTGTCCTGGATCGAGCGCAGGAAGATGTGGCGGTCCAGATCGGTGTTGCACAGGTTGTACTGGCTGTAGGCGCGCTCGGTCTGCTCCTCGATGGTCTCGATGTTGTGCGGCAGCAGGCCCTGCAGGTTGAAATCGATGCGTTCCTGGGTACTGAACGCGCTGCCTTTGTTCAGCAGCGGCATCTCCAGCAGCGAAGGGCCGGCATGGGGAACGTACAAGGGACGCTTGGCTGTTTCGGTCATATCTGGACTCGCTTCTACGGGCTTCACTCGGGTACGGGGACCACGAACATACCCCCGGCGCAGAGGCTTTCCAAGGCCACGGCGAACAACAGGTCATTGCCGGACCCGCAAGTATCGCCACTTGCATGGCGAAACCGGCGCGTCACATCCGGAACCGACCATTCGACGAATGGTCAGAAGGCTGGCGTCAAAATAGGTCACAATAGCCGCCGCTTTCGTAGGGGAATACGCTGGGAACGCCGATGAGTCCCCGATTTTCCTTCGTGAAGCCCGTTATCGCCGGGACAACCTGAATGCATCCAGGCCCGGAAGCAGTTGGCCGTTTCGTTTGACGGCCTGGTCGGAAGAGTCAGGAGGGCTCGTTCCGGTCACCCAGAAGACACTCCGATGAACAGAGAGTAACCACGAACCAGCGGAAGCCTGGACCGTTATTCACGCACGCGAAGACATGCCGAAATGCGTTCACCCTTTTTGACATGCCTGTCTGTAGGCTTCGCGGCCCTTCTGGCCGCCCTCTCGACGCCCAGCCTGGCTTCCAACCAGGTCACCCACACCTTCAAGCCGTCGAAGAATTCCACCCTGTCGCCCAGCCGGGTCGTCAGCACCCGCCAGTCCGCCAACCGCTCGGTGGTCGCGGCCGCCGCTTCCGAAGTCACCGACCGCGCCTTCAGCATGATCGGCACCCCCTACCGCTGGGGCGGCACCACGCCGAAGAAAGGCTTCGATTGCAGCGGCCTGGTCAACTATGTGTTCCAGGATGTCGACGACGTCGACCTGCCGCGGACCGCCCGCGCCATCTACAACATGGACAACAACAAGGTCTCCCGCGGCAAGCTGCAACCGGGCGACCTGGTGTTCTTCCGGATCCGCAGCCGCAGCGTCGACCACGTCGGCATCTACGTCGGCAACGACCGCTTCGTGCACGCGCCGCGGCGCGGCAAGAAGGTCCGCGTCTCCGACCTCAACAGCAGCTACTGGAAACGCCACTACCTGGCCGGCAAGCGCATCCTGCCGACCACCCTCGCCCAGGTCGAAAGCACCCGCAAGCGCTGATTCCGGCGCCTGCGGCTCGCTCAGATGCCCCGCCGCGCCTGTTTCCTCAGCAGGCGCGCGCTGTCCCAGCCGGTCAACAGCACCGCCAGCCAGATCGGCGCGTAGGTCCATAGCTGCTCGGGACGGAACGCCTCGCCGAGGAACAGTACCGCCACCAGGAACAGCAGCACCGGTTCGACGTAGCTGAGAATCCCGAACAGCCCCATCGGCAGCAGTCGGCTGGAAGCCATCATCGCGCCGAAGGCCAGCGCGCTGATCAGCCCCAGCATCGGCAGCAACAGCCACAGGCGTGGCGCCTCGCGGAAGGCCTGGCTCTCGTCGCCCAGCCAGTACAGCGCGGCCAGCGCCAGCGGCAGCAGGAAGAGCATCTCGAAGACGAACCCGGACAGCGCGTCCACGCCCATCCTGCGCCGCAGCATGAAGTACGGGGGATAGCCCAGCGCGGTGACCAGGGAGACCCAGGAGAACGCGCGGGTCAGCCAGAACTCGTGGAGCACCCCGGCCAGCGCGCAGGCCACGGCGATAGCCTGCAGCGGCGTCAGGCGCTCGCCGTAGAACACCCGCCCCACCAGCACCATCGCCAGCGGCAGGAGGAAGTAGCCCAGCGACAGTTCAAGGGTCTTCCCGGCCAACGGCGCCCAGATGAAGATGCCCCATTGCAGCAGCATCATCGCCGCGGTCAGCGGGAAGCAGGCCAGCAGCCAGGGCTCGGCGAACAGCCGGCGCCAGGCGGCGCGCAGGGTCGGCCACTGGCGGGTGGCGACGACCAGCAGGAATACCATCGGGATCGACCAGACCACCCGATGCGCCACCACCTGCAGGCTGTCCAGCGGCTCCAGCAGGTGGACGTAGCCCGGCAGGGTAACGAACAGCACCGAGGCGGCCAGCGACAGCAGCACGCCCTGTCCGGAAATCCTCATGCACGCACCTCGCGCCGGCCGAGCCGGTTGACCCACAGCGAAGCGACGATCACCGCGCCGCCCAGGGCCAGGCGCGGCAGGTCGGCGTGCTGGTTCCAGATCAGCAGGTTGAGCAGCAACCCGACCGGCACGTGCAGGTTGTTCATCACCGCCAGGGTACCGGCGTCCACCTCGGTGGCGCCCTTGTTCCACCAGAACTGGCCGAGGGCGGTGGCCAGCAGCCCCATCCATACCAGTACGCCCCATTGCAGCTCGCCGGCCGGCAGGCGCTGCGGATCGCCGAACAGCAGCCAGGCAGGCAACGCCACCAGCAGCGCGCCAACGAAGAAATAACCGAAGCGCTGGCGCTGCGGCAGCTCGGACGGGTACTTGCGCACCAGGCGCTTGTACAGCACCTGGCCGGCGGCGAAGGTGGCGTTGGCCAGTTGCAGCAGCAGGAAGCCCTGGAGGAACTCGCCGGTGATCCCGTCGTAGCGGATGATCGCCGCGCCCAGCACCGCCACCAGCGCGGCGGCCAGGGCCCAGAAGTTGAAGCGGCGGTTGAGCAGGTCGTCGAACAGGGCCACGTGGACCGGCGTCAGCACGGTGAACAGCAGCACCTCGGGCACCGTCAGCACGTTGAAGCTCAGGTACAGGCAGACGTAGGTGATGCCGAACTGCAGCGCGCCGACCAGCATCACCCCGCCGACGAAACGCGGTTCGACGCCGCGCCAGCGGGTCAGCGGGAGAAACACCAGGCCAGCGAGAAGGACCCGGGTAAGCACGGCGAAGTAGCTGTCGACCTGGCCGGCGAGGTACTCGCCGATCAGGTTGAAGGAGAACGCCCAGAGGACGGTGACGAACAGTAGATAACGCATGGACCAGGCACCAGGATGGGGCGCCGACCATAACGTTTTTGCCGCCGCCAAGGAAGGCCGCGCGGGCCCGCGGCCAACCTCGCCGCCCCTGTACTACTTGCCGTGCGCGGTGGGCCAGCGGTATTCGAGCCAGTGCTCCATGCGCTGGCGCAACAAGCCGCTCTGCTCGGCGATGTGCAGCCACTGGTCGACGTAGCGCTTGAAGGCCTCGTCGCGCGGCAGCAGGTAGGCCTTCTCGGCGAAGTCGAAGGGTTGCTGCGGATGCACGGCGCAGAGTTCCGGGTGCAACCGCGACTGCAGGCGGGCCTCGATGGCGTCGGTCATCATCAGGTCGGCCTTGCCGTCGACGATCTGCTGGAAGATCGTCACGTTGTCCGGATGCACCAGGATCCGGGCCTTCTTCAGGTTCGCCCGGGCGAACTTCTCGTTGGTGCCGCCGGGGTTGACGATGGCCGTCACGCCCGGCTGGTCGATCTGCTCCAGGGTCTGGAAACGCGCTTCTTCGCTACAGAGGGTGATCGGCGTCTTGCCGTCGCGCAGGTAGGGAATCGAGAAATACGCCTGGCGCTGGCGCTCCAGGTTGATCGAGATGCCGCTCATGGCGATGTCGAAGCGGTCGTCGGCGAAATCGCGCATCAGGTTCGGCCAACTGGTCGGCACCACTACCAGCTTGGCCCCCAGGCTCTCGGCCAGGCGCTGCGCCATGTCCACGTCGAAACCGGCGTAACCGCCCTCTTCCGTGCGGTAGCTGAAGGGCTTGTAGTCGCCCGTGGTGGCGACGCGCAGCACGCCGCTTTCGAGGATGCGGTCGAGGCGGCTCTCCTGCGCCTGGAGGCTGGCGCTGGCCAGCAGCGCAAGGCAGGCCAGGGCCTGGACGAGATGGCGGAATGACTTCGGCATGGCGACTCCTCGGGATGGCGGACCGCAGAGAGACTACGCAAGTCGGCAGCCGCGGCCAAATCCCGGAATGCAGGGGAACGCCCGATGACGCCGGGGCGCGGGCCGAGCATGCGGCAGGAGAAGCGGAAAAAAGTGCGCGAAACGGCTGACGACCTCACACCGCCATCGACAGCGGTACGCCCTGCAGCCATTCCGGGTGGTAGCGCAGCAGCATCTCCAGGCCGCGCTCCTGGTAGGCCGGGAAGCTGATCGCGACCAGCGTCTCGCCCTTGACCTTCTGCGGCGGGCCGAGGCGCTGGAGGATCACGCCGTTGCGAACGAAATAGCGCTCCATGGCCGTGGTGGTCACCGCCACCACCGAACTGGCGCCCAGGTACCAGGCGCATTGCAGGCTGGACCAGAATATCTTCATCGCCAGTTGCGGATCGTCCGCCGCGCTGGCGGCGTAGCGCGAAAGCTCCCAGACCGACGGATCGCTGGGCGGGGTTTCGCTGCACAGGTAGGCGAAGACGTCCTTGAGCAGGTAGGCGTCGGTCGTCGGCAGCAGGCGGGCACAACCGCAGATGCCCTGGCGGCCCATGGCGACGATGTAGCGGGTTTGCGGATGGTCGAACTGGTCGAATTCCTGGTCGCGGACCCTGGAGGTGGAGACCACGTCCCAGCCCAACTTCTCGATGAAGACTTGATGCCGGTAGAGTCCCAGCTCGGCGATCATGGCGGCGGAAAGCCCTTCCAGCGATTCAGAGAGCAATTCGATCATGACCAAGTCCCCGTGTCGTGCCGGCCGAGAAAAAAAGGCGGCATCCCTACCCTGATACTCCTGGGCCCTCTCAGTCGGAGGACATACCAGCACACACATGAGGGGGAAGACTAAAGGAGGATGAACGGCAGGCAACCTGCCAGATCTGGTAGGGCGCGCCGGCCGGCGCGCCCTACGCTTCAGATGAGGCCCAGCGCCGCGGCGTAGGCAGCAGCCAGCGTCTTGTTCGGCGCGTCGAACTTCTTCTGGATGTTCTTGTGGTGGAAGTTCACCGTGCTCTCGGAGATGCTCAGGATGATGGCGATTTCCCCGGAACTCTTGCCGTCGGCGGTCCATTGCAGGATCTCGCGTTCGCGATGGCTCAGGCAGACCGGGTTGGACATCAGCATCGGATGCTCCAGGTCGGTCAGCTTCTGGGTCAGCAACTCGATCATGCAACGCAGCCGCAGGCGGATTTCCTCGCGCTCGAAGCTGGAGATGTTCTGCTGGTCGCGCGCCACGGAAAGCACGCTGAGCAAATTGTTCGGCGCGCGGATCGGCAGGGTCGCGCCGACACAGAGGCCCCAATCGCGAGCCTCGTTCCAGAGCATCCGGCTCTGGTCGAACAGGCTGTCGCTCCAGACCACCATTTCCGAGGAGCGCAGGCCGTTGAGGATCGCCGGATCCACGGCCCCGTAGTTCTGCATCTGGTATCGCTCCAGCCAGGCCTTGGGATAGGTGCCATGGACCTCGGTCTTCGGCCGGGTGAAGGGAATCGTGTGGCGCACGCCATAGGCGTAGTAATCGAAGCCCAGGCGCCGCACTTCCTTTTCCAGGACGGCGAACACGCCCTGGCTGTCGTGGATCGGCTGCATCTCGCTACGCAAACCGTCCCACCACAGCAAAAAGCCTCCGTCATTCCTCATTGCAGTAAGCCCTGATCGATAAAATGCATCACAGCAGAATTGGCCCGGGGTATGACGCTGTCAAGCGCGCAGCCTTGCCGATACGGCAAAATCATGGCAACCCTATCTGTTATGCCAGCACCGTTCAGGACGCAGCCTTCAGCCATCGAGCATCCCCCTCCCTATGACAACGTTCGACCACCTGGGCCGCTTTACCGCAAGCGATACTGTGCGGTTGTGACAATTCCATGAAACGCCGACAGGCCGCCGCCATGGCCGGGTCCTCGAGCAAGCGCCACAGCGCCCCGCGCAACTCCTGCTCGCGCAACGGCACGCCCAGGCGCATCCCGCAGCCGAGCCGGACCAGCCGTTCGGCATTGTCGAACTGGTCGTGGGCACAGGGCAGCAGCACCTGCGGCACCCCCGCCGCCAAGGCCAGGCTCATGGCGCCGATACCGCCCGGATGGACCAGCCCGGCGCACGATGGCAGCAAGGCTCCCAGTGGCGCGTAGGCGCGCTGCAGCACGTGGTTCGGCAAGCCGCGCAGCGGTTCCTGGCCGGCGCCGGTGAGGAAGATCCCACGCGCGCCGAGGCGTTCCAGCGCGCGCAGGGCCATGGCGTAGAAGTCGCCCTGCAGGTGTTCGGTCGAGCCCTGGGTGAACACCAGCGGCCGGCTGCCCTGATCGAGAAAGCGTTGCAGTTCGTCGTCGAGCGGGGTTCCCGGGATACTGCCGTCGAACAGCGGGAAGCCGGTCATGTGCAGGGGTTGCGGCCAATCCTGCTGGGGTGGCGCGAACCAGGCCGGGAACAGGCAGACCACGCCCTGCGGCGAATGCATCCATTGGGTGAAGATGCGCTTCACCGGCGTTTCCAGGCCGACCTTGCGGCGCACCGCGTTGATCTCCGGCGCGCAGGTGCGATCCAGCTTGAAGCGCTCGATGCAGCGCCAGAGCAGCTTGCGCATCGCCAGCGGCATCTGCTCGGGCACGTTGAACTTGGGGTGTACCGGCGGCAGGTGCGCCGACAGCAAGGTCGATGGCGAGACCTGCGCGGACAGGTAGGGAATCCCGTACTTCTCGTGAGCGATGCGTGCGCCCAGCGCCCAGAGCGAGCCGACCACCACGATGTCGTCATGGCGCTGCGCCGAGACGTACTCGTAGACCGGCTCGATCATCCCGGCGATGGCTTGCCAGAGCACGCCGAAGGACGTCTTGGGGTCCCACAGGCGCGGATCGCCCATGGTCCGGCGGTAGGTCAGTTCGTCGCTCAGCGGGACGAACGCGATGCCGTGCTGCTCCACCGCGTCGCGAAACACCGGAATGGTGCAGAGGCTCACGCGGTGCCCGCGCAATTTCAGGGTCCGGGCCAGGCCGATGAAGGGAAATACGTCGCCGGCCGAGCCGATGGCGATGAGGATGGCGTGCATGGGGCTACTCCGTGCGTTATGCAACCGCAAAGCCCGGCCAGGCCGGGTCTTCGCAGGTCAAGGGTTCAGGCGTAGCCGATGGCCATCTCGTGGAATCCCGCCGCGCGTTCCGCCCGCTGCGGCTCCGGTTGCTTCAGCAGGTGCTCGAGCAGGGCGCGGTGCACGCGTACCGCGGCCAGCTTGGACTCCAGGTCGAGGAAATGCCCGGTGCCCTCCACCCGCGAGAAACTGCAGTGCGGCAGGTAGTCGCGGAACTGGCGGGCGTCCTCGGCGGTGGTGTATTCGTCCCAGCTGCCGTTGATGAAATGCACGTGGCTCTGGATCCGCTCCAGGCAAGCCAGGTAGCCCCGATCGTTGAGCGCCAGCACCTGGTCGATGTGAAAGCGCGCCTGCTCGTATTCGCTGGTGGCCAGCGAAGCCATGTGCTGATGGTTGCTGGCTTTCAGGCGCGGCGGCAGGTATTTGCCGACGGTCTCGTTGAGCAGATGGCCGATCGCCGACTTGTCGTCCAGCTCGATCAGCGCCTGCGCCCGCCCGACGTAGTCGAGCATCGCCTGGTTCAGTCCAGGGGCGAATGCCATCACCACCGAGCTGCGGATGCCGCGCGGATTGCGCGACAGCGCCAGCAGCGTGGAGATACCGCCCCAGGACGCGGAGACCAGGTGATTGACCTCGAAGCGCTCGATCAGCGCCAGGAGGATTTCCACCTCGTCGTCCTTGGTGATCAACCCGCGCTGCGGGTTGTGCTGACGCGACTGCCCGGCGAAGGGCAGGTCGAACAGCACCACGTTGAAATGTTCGGCCAGGCACTTGCAGGTCCGGGCGAACGAGGCGGTGGTCGCCATCGCGCCGTTGACCAGCATCACCGTGCTGCGCCCGGGATCCTGCCCAACGCGCTCGACATGTACCCGCAGGCCCTTGCAAACCGATACCAACAGACTTTCGCGCCGCATTTCACACCTCCCAAAAATTTTCGAACAGGCAAACAGCTATCGCTGCCACGGGTATCCCGGCATTACGTAGAGTTCGTTCTTATTGTTCGAACGGCAGACAAGTAACTCAGCGGCCATCCGCGCGGACCAGCCACGGCGGATGCGTACCCCTTCAGGCGAGGGGCTTGTGTGGGTCTTGCAGATCGGCCTGCGCAAACGATTGGCGTCCGTGTTCACGCGTAGCCGATGAACACTTTTTAGCCAATTCGAAAGCTAACGGTAACTGCCAGATTTCACAGGACGGGCGGTCGCCTGCGCATAAGCCCCTGCCCGCCCGCGATAAGGCGTGCCAGAGCGGCCGGCGGGGAACAGCGAGGGGTTGGCGGAAAAGGCATGAAAAAACCGGGCGCCAGGCCCGGTTTCCGGTGTCGAAACGCTCTGGCGTCAGGCTTTTGGCAGGGTCACGCCGCGCTGGCCCTGGTATTTGCCGCCACGGTCCTTATAGGACACTTCGCAGGCCTCGTCGGATTGCAGGAAGAGCATCTGCGCCACGCCTTCGTTGGCGTAGATCTTCGCCGGCAGGTTGGTGGTATTGGAGAACTCGAGGGTCACATGGCCTTCCCACTCCGGCTCCAGCGGGGTGACGTTGACGATGATGCCGCAACGCGCGTAGGTGCTCTTGCCCAGGCAGATGGTCAGGACGTCGCGCGGGATGCGGAAGTACTCGACAGTACGCGCCAGGGCGAAGGAGTTCGGCGGGATGATGCAGACGTCGCTGTTGATGTCGACGAAGCTTTTCTCGTCGAAGTTCTTCGGATCGACCACCGCCGAATGGATGTTGGTGAACACCTTGAACTCGGCGGCGCAGCGCACGTCGTAGCCGTAGCTGGACACCCCGTAGGAAATCACCCGGCTGTCGTCCGCGCCGCGCACCTGGCGCTCGACGAACGGCTCGATCATGCCGTGCTCCTGAGCCATGCGGCGAATCCACTTGTCCGATTTGATGGTCATGGAGGGTGTCCTGTCGAAAGCTGCGAAAAATGATCGCGAATCTTACCGGGGCCGCCGCCCCAGGGCAAAGGCAGCCGTCGCCGACGGCTGCCCGAGCGCCTCAGTCGTCGCTGATGCTGATGTTCGGCAGGCCGACGCTGGCCCGCTCGCTGAGAACGATGCGCGCGCCGACATGGCGGGCGATTTCCTGGTAGAGCATCGCCAGTTGGCTTTCCGGGTCGGCGATCACCGTCGGCCGGCCGCTGTCGGCCTGGGTGCGGATGGCGATCGACAGCGGCATGGACGCCAGCAGCTCGACGCCGAACTGCGCCGCCAGCTTCTCGCCGCCGCCCTCGCCGAACAGGTGCTCGGCATGGCCGCAGTTGGAACAGATATGCACCGCCATGTTCTCCACCACGCCGAGCACCGGGATGTTCACCTTGCGGAACATCTCCACGCCCTTCTTCGCGTCGAGCAGCGCCAGGTCCTGCGGGGTAGTGACGATCACCGCGCCGGCCACCGGCACCTTCTGCGCCAGGGTCAGCTGGATGTCGCCGGTGCCCGGCGGCATGTCCACCACCAGGTAGTCGAGGTTGTCCCAGGCGGTCTGGGTGATCAGTTGGATCAGGGCACCGGAGACCATCGGCCCGCGCCAGACCACCGGCGTGCTGTCGTCGGTGAGGAAGGCCATCGACATCACCTGCACCCCGTGCGCCTCCAGGGGCTCGAACCACTTCTGCTCACGGACCTTCGGCCGGGTGCCTTCCGGCAGGCCGAACATGATGCCCTGGCTGGGTCCGTAGATGTCCGCGTCGAGGATGCCCACCCGCGCACCCTCGCGGGCCAGGGCCAGGGCCAGGTTGGCGGCGGTGGTGGACTTGCCGACGCCGCCCTTGCCGGAAGCCACCGCGACGATGTTCTTCACGTTGCCCATCACCTCGACCTGCGGCTGCGCCTTGTGCGGCTGGATCACGCAGTCGACCCGGACCTCGGCGCGAGCGACGCCGTCGAGTGCCTCCAGGGCCATTTGCAGGGTTTGCGCCAGGCCGTTCCTGAACAGCCCGGCGGCGTACCCCAGTTCCAGGCGCACTCGCACGCGGTCGCCCTGGATCTCCACCTCGCGCAGGCAGCCGGCGCTGACGGGGTCCTGGTTCAGATAGGGGTCCTGGTACTGGCGGAGGGTGGCTTCCACCGTTTGGCGAGTGATAGCGGACATGGGGGATTTCCTGAGGGTTAAGCGGGGAATCGATGCCGGTCATCCTACCCGAGTGGCGCGCGGATGAAAAAAAACCGCCGCTTCTTTATAGTGACCGATCCGTTTAGCTCTCAGCCGATAAGCCGAACCCATGTCCGAACCACGCAAGATCCTCGTTACCAGCGCCCTCCCCTACGCCAACGGTTCCATTCACCTGGGACACATGCTGGAGTACATCCAGACGGACATGTGGGTGCGCTTCCAGAAGATGCGTGGCAACCAGGCCGTCTACGTCTGCGCCGACGACGCCCACGGTTCGGCGATCATGCTCCGCGCCGAGCGCGAGGGCATCACCTCCGAGCAACTGATCGACGCCGTGCGCGCCGAGCACATGGGCGACTTCGCCGACTTCCTGGTGGACTTCGACAACTACCACTCGACCCACTCGGAAGAGAACCGCGAGCTGTCCAGCGCGATCTACCTGAAACTGCGCGACGCCGGGCACATCGACACCCGCCCGGTGACCCAGTACTTCGACCCGGAAAAGCAGATGTTCCTCGCCGACCGCTTCATCAAGGGCACCTGCCCGAAGTGCGGCACCGCCGACCAGTACGGCGACAACTGCGAGGCCTGCGGCGCGACCTACGCCCCGACCGAACTGAAGGACCCGAAATCGGCGATCTCCGGCGCCACCCCGGTGCTCAAGGAATCGCTGCACTACTTCTTCAAGCTGCCGGACTTCGAGGCCATGCTCAAGCAATGGACCCGCAGCGGCGCCCTTCAGGAGTCGGTGGCCAACAAGCTCGCCGAATGGCTGGACAGCGGCCTCCAGCAGTGGGACATCTCGCGCGACGCGCCGTACTTCGGCTTCGAGATTCCCGACGCTCCCGGCAAGTACTTCTACGTCTGGCTGGACGCGCCGATCGGCTACATGGCCAGCTTCAAGAACCTCTGCGCGCGGCGTCCCGAGCTGGACTTCGACGCGTTCTGGGGCAAGGACTCCAGTGCCGAGCTGTACCACTTCATCGGCAAGGACATCGTCAACTTCCACGCGCTGTTCTGGCCGGCCATGCTCGAAGGCGCCGGCTACCGCAAGCCGACCGCGCTGAACGTGCACGGCTACCTGACCGTGAACGGCCAGAAGATGTCCAAGTCGCGCGGCACCTTCGTCAAGGCGCGCACCTACCTCGACCACCTGGACCCGGAATACCTGCGCTACTACTACGCCTCCAAGCTCGGCCGCGGCGTCGAGGACCTCGACCTGAACCTCGAGGACTTCGTGCAGAAGGTCAACTCCGACCTGGTCGGCAAGGTCGTCAACATCGCCAGCCGCTGCGCCGGCTTCATCCACAAGGGCAACGCCGGCGTGCTGGTCGACGCCGATCCTGCGCCGGAGCTGCTCGCCGCCTTCCGCGAGGCCGCCCCGGGCATCGCCGAGGCCTATGAGGCCCGCGACTTCAATCGCGCCATGCGCGAGATCATGGCCCTCGCCGACCGCGCCAACGCCTGGATCGCCGAACAGGCGCCCTGGGCGCTGGCCAAGCAGGAAGGCCAGCAGGACAAGGTCCAGGCCGTCTGCGGCCTGGGCATCAACCTGTTCCGCCAGTTGGTGATCTTCCTCAAGCCGGTGCTGCCGAAGCTGGCCGCCGCCGCCGAAGCCTTCCTCAACGTCGCCCCGCTGACCTGGGCCGACCACCGGACCCTGCTGGCCAACCACCAGCTGAACCCGTTCCAGCCCCTGATGACCCGTATCGAGCCCGCGAAAGTAGAAGCCATGATCGAAGCCTCCAAGGAAGACCTCGCCGCCGCATCCCAACCCGCCGGCAACGGCGAGCTGGTCAAGGAACCCATCGCCGCGGAGATCGACTTCGACGCTTTCGCCGCGGTCGACCTACGCATCGCCCTGATCGAGAAGTGCGAATTCGTCGAAGGCGCCGACAAGCTGCTGCGCCTGTCGCTGGACATCGGCGACGCGAAGCGTAACGTGTTCTCCGGGATCAAGAGCGCGTATCCCGATCCGAGCGCCCTGGAAGGCCGCCTGACGCTCTATGTGGCCAACTTGGCGCCGCGCAAGATGAAGTTCGGGGTGTCCGAGGGCATGGTCCTGGCCGCCGGCCCGGGTGGCGAGGAGATCTACCTGCTGAGTCCGGACAGCGGTGCCAAGCCGGGCCAGCGCGTCAAGTAACGCAGACCACGAAGCCACGGAGGGCTCGATAGAATGAACGCATGGAAGCTTGCCGCCGGCGTCCTGCTGGCGGCGCTCTACGGATGCTCCGCCGAACACGCCGAAAGCGTCTCCGGCAATGCCGGTTTCCAGGGCGAGACGGGCAAACCCGGCACCGCCCTCGCCTACGAACACCGCGTCGGCATCCGCCTTTCCGCCGCGCGTATCGACGCGCAACTCGCCGCCAGCCGCGACGCCTGCAACAGCGAGCGCTTCGGCCAGTGCGACGTGCTCGCCATCGTACAACGCGGCGGTATCGGCCATTACGCCGAACTCACCGTGCGCATCGTCCCGGACGGCGTGGAGAAGCTGGTCGCGGCCGCTGCCCAGGGCGGCACGCTGGAAAGCCGGCAGACCCGCGCCGAGGACCTGGCCCAGGCGGTCGCCGACACCCGCCAGCAACGCGAGCGCCTGCAACGCGAGTACCAGACCCTGCAGCAATACCAGGGGCGCAAGGACATGAGCGTCGGCGACCTGCTGGCCCTGGCCAAGGAAATCGCCGCGGTGGAAGCCCAACTGGCCGACAACGCCCAGGCCGGCGCCCAGCAGCAGCGGCGCATCGCCACCAACCTGCTGACCCTGAGCTTCAGCAGCGAGGCGCAGCCGGACAGCCGCCTCGGCCAGCTCGCCACGGCCGCCGGGCAACTGCTCGACGACCTTGTCGATGGCACCATCGCCGCGATGAAGTTCTTCGCCTACAGCCTGCCGTTCCTCGTCGTGCTGCTGCCGCTGGGCCTGTTGCTGCGCGGCCTGTGGCGCTGGCTGCGGCGGCCCGGCAAGAACGAGGCGCGCTGAGCCCAGGCATACGGGCGGACCGGGAGGGTCCGCTCTTTCGCCCAGGACCGCCTGACGGGCCTGGCAACTCACAAGGAGGAAGACCGATGACCGCCACCAGCGACCTGATCGAGTCACTGATTTCCTATAGCTGGGACGACTGGCAGGTGACCCGCCAGGAAGCCCGCCGGGTGATCGCCGCGATCCGCAACGACAACGTGCCCGATGCGACCATCGCCGCACTCGACAAGAGCGGCTCGCTGATCAAGCTGTTCCAGCGGGTGGGCCCGCCGGAACTGGCGCGCTCGCTGATCGCCAGCATCGCCGGGCGCACCACCATGCAGCGCTACCAGGCACGCAATGCCTTGATCCGCAGCCTGATCAACAATCCCCTGGGCACCCAGACCGACAACTGGATCTACTTCCCCACCATCACTTTCTTCGACATCTGCGCCGACCTCGCCGACGCCGCCGGTCGCCTGGGCTTCGCCGCGGCCGGCGCCACCGGGGTGGCCAGCCAGGCGATCCAGGGTCCGTTCAGCGGGGTCGGCGCCACCGGCGTCAATCCGACCGACCTGCCGTCCATTGCCTTCGGCGACCAGCTCAAGCTGCTCAACAAGGACCCGGCGACCGTCACCAAGTACAGCAACCCGCTCGGCGACCTGGGCGCCTACCTGAGCCAACTGTCGCCGCAAGACAAGCTGAACCAGGCACAGACGCTGGTCGGCCAGCCGATCAGCACGCTGTTCCCCGACGCCTATCCGGGCAACCCGCCGTCGCGGGCCAAGGTCATGTCCGCGGCTGCGCGCAAGTACGACCTGACGCCGCAACTGATCGGCGCGATCATCCTCGCCGAGCAGCGTGACCAGACCCGCGACGAAGACGCCAAGGACTATCAGGCGGCAGTCAGCATCAAGAGCGCCAACACCTCCATCGGCCTCGGCCAGGTGGTGGTCTCCACCGCGATCAAGTACGAGCTGTTCACCGACCTGCTCGGCCAGCCGGTGCGCCGCGGCCTGTCGCGCAAGGCGGTCGCCACCCTGCTGGCCTCCGACGAATTCAACATCTTCGCCACCGCCCGTTACATCCGCTACGTCGCCAACCTGGCGTCGCAACAGGACCTGCGCAAGCTGCCGAAGACCCGCGGCGCATTTCCCTCCATCGATCTCCGCGCCTACGCCGGCAATCCGCGCAACTGGCCGCGGGACAATGTCCGCGCGCTGGCCTCGGAATACACCTCGCGGCCCTGGGACGACAACCTGTCGCCGGGCTGGCCGATGTTCGTCGACGATGCCTACGCCACCTTCCTCGACCCTGGAATGAGGTTCCCATGAAGACAGTCGCCCTGATTCTCGCCAGCCTCGCCCTGCTGGCCTGCACCGCGGAGTCCGGGGTGGACTTCGACAAGACCCTGACCCACCCGAACGGCCTGGTGGTGGAGCGCCCCGTCGGCTTCGACGCGCGGCGCAGCGCCGAGGGCTTCCGCTTCGACGAAGGCGGCAAGCTGCGCAACCCACGCCAACTGGAGGTCCAGCGCCAAGACGCGCCACCCCCGACCGACCTGGCGAGCAGGCGCCTGGGCGACGGCGAGGCGCGCTACAAGGTAGAGGAAGACGACGGCGGCTCCGCAGGCAGCGAATACCGCCTGTGGGCAGCCAAGCCGGCGGGCGCGCGGTGGATCGTGGTCAGCGCCAGCGAGCAGAGCGAGGATGGCGAACCGACCTTCGCCCTGGCCTGGGCGCTGCTGGAGCGGGCCAGGTTGCAATAGAACCGCTCTCTGCGGAGTGCCGGACGCTCCGTGGAACCTCCGTCGATCCGGGCGGAGCAGCATCCTGCTCGGGTTGCGGTAGCGCTTTTTCGCTCAGTCTGCGCCCATCGGATTTTCCCTCACATATTTTGTTTCATAGTACTGAGACTCAGGCGCGCCGCGGTTTTCCGGCGATGTGCGCAACAATTTGCACAGTTTTTTTGACGTAGCATCCGCGCGATCACGCACTTCGGATCGAGCACGGCGAACAGGGACGCCAGCCGTGCAGGTTTTTCGAGAAACAGGGGACAGCGGATGTTCAACCCGGCCAACCAGACCCACTTCAGCCTCAGCCTCGACGGCCTCCGTCACGACCTGCAGGTTCTCGAATTCAGCGGCCACGAAGGCATCAGCCGGCCCTACCGCTTCGAACTCGAACTGGTCAGCGAGCGCGCCGGCCTCGACCTCGAAGCGTTCCTGCACCGGCCCGCCTTCCTCGCCTTCACCCCGCAGGGCCAGGGTGTCCACGGCCTGGTCTACGGCGCCGCCCAGGCCGACGCGGGCAAGCGCCTGACCCGCTATCGCCTCACCCTCGTGCCGCAACTGGCCTACCTCGCGCAGCGCAGCAACCAGCGGATCTTCCAGCACCTCACGGTGCCGCAGATCGTCGCCCTGATCCTCGAGGAGCACGGCATCCTCGCCGACGCCTACCGCTTCCAGCTCGGCACCCGGTATCCCGAGCGCGAATACTGCGTGCAGTACGACGAAAGCGACCTGCATTTCGTCCAGCGCCTCTGTGCCGAAGAGGGCATCCATTTCCATTTCCGGCACAGCGCCGAGGCGCACCTGCTGGTGTTCGGCGACGACCAGACGGTGTTCCCCCGCCTGGGCCGTCCCACCGCCTACGTGCACGACAGCGGGCTGGTCGCCGACGAACCGGTGATCAAGCGCTTCAGCCTGCGCCTGGCCAGCCGCACCACGCGCACCACTCGCCGCGACTACGACTTCGAGAAGCCGCGGCTGCTGCTGGAGGCCGGCAATCGCCCCGCTGCCGACGCCCCGGCCGAGCCGGACCTGGAGGACTACGACTACCCCGGTCGCTTCGTCGATCGCCAGCGCGGCAAGCTGCTCAACCAGCGCGCCCTGGAGCGGCACCGCGCCGACCGGCGCCTGGGCGAAGGGGTCAGCGACCAGCCGCTGCTGGTCAGCGGGCACTTCCTGGAGATCGCCGAGCACCCGCGCGCGGAGTGGAACGACCTGTGGCTGCTCAGCGAAATCTTCCACGAAGGCAAGCAGCCGCAGGTGCTGGAAGAGAACGTTACCTCCGACACGTCGGCCAGCACGGACGACTTCCAGCAGGGCTACCGCAACCGCTTCCTCGCCACGCCCTGGGAGGTGTTCTTCCGCCCGCCGCTGGAGCACCCGAAGCCGCGCGTGCTGGGCAGCCAGACCGCGGTGGTGACCGGCCCGCCAGGCGAGGAAATCCACTGCGACCGCTACGGCCGGGTCAGGGTGCAGTTCCACTGGGACCGCGAGGGCCAGGGCGACGACAAGAGCAGTTGCTGGCTACGCGTAGCCAGCGGTTGGGCCGGCAACGGCTATGGCGGCATCGTCATTCCGCGGGTCGGCATGGAAGTGCTGGTGGACTTCCTCGAAGGCGATCCCGACCAGCCGCTGGTCAGCGGCTGCGTCTACCACGCCGCCCACCCGGTGCCCTACGAGTTGCCGGCGAACCAGACCCGCAGCGTCTTCAAGAGCCTCAGCAGCCCTGGCGGCGG
>NZ_SCND01000071.1:0-20628 GCF_005503585.1 Pseudomonas sp. 2VD | reverse complement strand
TGTGACCGACTGGCTGACGGTGCGGCCGAACCTGCAATACATCAAGCAGCCGGGCGGGGTCGACGAGGTCGACAACGCGCTGGTGGCGGGGATCAAGATCCAGACGGTGTTCTGACCGTCGCGTTGCCTGCTCCGGTGTTGTGCCTGGGCCCGCCCGAGCGTTTCGGGCGGGCCGTTTTTTCCGGCGACCGCTCTTCCCGGCTGCCTGTTACAAACCGACTACGCTTTTCCTGTGCCGATCATTTGGGGCTTGCGTGCGAAATGTAGTAAAACTACACGGATGCACGCCCGGGCTTTCCGGGAAGGGGAGAGGGTAGGACAATCGGACATGCTTGAGCATCCGCTGCAGCGTTTCTTTCATTCCATGCGGGCCAAGCGACCGTTCGACTGGGTACGCTTCCAACGTCGCGATCTGCTGTTGATCGACCATCCGCTGTGCCAGGCCGTATTCAGTCGGCAAGGGGCGCAGCTCCTGCATTTCCAGCCGCAGGGCGAACGCCCGTTGCTGTGGTGCGCCAGCGAATGGCCGGCCCTCAGCAGTGCGCCGGTGCGCGGCGGCATCCCGGTCTGCTGGCCGTGGTTCGGCAGCCATCCGAACGGCAGCGAATGGCCGCAGCAGGGCTGGGCGCGGCAACGCGAATGGCGCCTGCTGGATGCCTACGCCGACGAAAGCAAGGTGGTGGTGAGCTGGCAACTGGACCTGGAGGACTGGCACGTGCGCCTCGATGCGCGCCTTGGCCAGCGCCTGGAGCTGGAGCTGTGCAGCTACCATGAGGAAGACGACGATTGCCTGTTCAGCTTCGCCCTGCAGCCCTACTGGCGGGTCGGCGCGCTGAGCCGGGTGGTGGTGCACGGCATGGAGCTGGAGTCGGCTCGCGGCCAGCGCGGCGCTTCGCGGATTCCGGGAACCTGGATACCGCGCGGCGCGGTCAAGCAGGTGCTCTACCATCCCGGATCGCTGGTGCTGGAGGACGGCGGCTGGAACCGCCGCTTGCGGATCGACAAGAACGTCAGCGCCGGCAGCGTGATCTGGCACCCCGGCAGCCGCCCGGTGGAGCAGGTCGAGCCGGGCGAAGCGGAACGCTTCCTCTGTATCGGCGCCGCTGGCTACCGCCCGGGTGGGCTGATCCTGGCGCCCGGCGAACGCATGCGCCTGAGTCTCGCCGCCGGCCTGCAATAGGCGGGCGGTCAGTTGTCCTCGTCGAGGGGATAGCGGGTCGGCACCAGGCTTTCCTTGATCCGCCGCAGGTGCGGCTGGAAGTCCACGCCGCGGCGCAGGGTCACTCCGGTGGCCAGTACGTCGAGCACGGTGAGCTGGACGATCCGCGAAGTCATCGGCATGTAGATGTCGGTGTCTTCCGGCAACGGGATGTCCAGGCACAGGGTGCTGGCCCTGGCCAGCGGCGAGCCGGCGGCGGTCAGGCCGAGCACCGAGGCGCCGTTCTCCCGCGCCAGGTGCGCCACCTCCACCAGCTCGCGGGTGCGTCCGGTATAGGAAATCACCACGAACAGGTCGCCGGTATGCGCCACCGAGGCGATCATCCGTTGCATCAGCACGTCGGCCTGGGCGCTCACCGCCAGGTTGAAGCGGAAGAACTTGTGCTGCGCGTCGAGCGCTACCGAGGCCGAGGCGCCGAGACCGAAGAAGTGGATCTGCCGGGCCTGGATCAACAGGTCCACGGCGCGGTCGATGACGCGTGGGTCGAGCAGCTTGTGGGCGCTGTCGAGGGAGGCGATGGTGTTGCTGAAGATCTTCCGTGTATAGGCTTCCGGCCCGTCGTCCTCGGCTACCGCCTGGGTCACGAAGGCAGCGCCGCTGGCCAGGCTCTGGGCCAGCTGGATCTTCAGTTCCGGATAGCCGCTCATGCCGAAGGAGCGACAGAAGCGGTTCACCGTCGGTTCGCTGACCGCTGCCGCCTGGGCCAGGGCGGCGATGCTGAAGCGGGTGGCCTGCTGCGGGTTCTGCAGGATGACCTCGGCGACTTTGCGCTCCGCCTTGTTCAGTTCGTCCAGGCGGCTCTGGATCTGCTCCAGCAGGTTTTTCATCCGGGTTCCTCGTGTTCTGTCGGCCCGGCGGGGAAGGGCCGGCGGCGGCGCCTATCCTAACGTCAGGCCGGCATGCGACCAACAGCGTGGCGGGCTGGGAAAAATATGTTGTTTAATTACTACATATTTGTCTTAATTGCGCAGTGGATGGCTCAATATCACTCAATATTTGGTTGGTAACAACAAATGCCTGATGTCCGCGTTCTGCCTTGCACGTTAGCGCTGTTCGGTGCGCTGGGCGATCTCGCCTTGCGCAAGCTGTTCCCGGCGCTCTACCAACTCGATCGCGAGAACCTGCTGCACCGCGATACCCGCGTCCTGGCCCTGGCCCGTGACGAAGGCGCTCCCGCCGAACACCTGGCGACGCTGGAGCAGCGCCTGCGCCTGGCGGTGCCGGCGAAGGAGTGGGACGACGCGGTCTGGCAGCGTTTCCGCGAACGCCTCGACTACCTGAGCATGGACTTCCTCGACCCGCAGGCCTATGTCGGCTTGCGCGAGGCGGTGGACGACGAACTGCCGCTGGTCGCCTACTTCGCCACGCCGGCCTCGGTGTTCGGCGGCATCTGCGAGAACCTCGCCGCCGCCGGTCTCGCCGAGCGCACCCGGGTGGTGCTGGAGAAGCCCATCGGTCATGACCTGGAGTCGTCCCGCGAGGTCAACGAGGCAGTCGCCCGGTTCTTCCCGGAAAGCCGCATCTACCGGATCGACCATTACCTGGGCAAGGAGACGGTGCAGAACCTGATCGCCCTGCGCTTCGCCAACAGCCTCTTCGAGACCCAGTGGAACCAGAACCACATCTCCCACGTGGAGATCACCGTGGCCGAGAAGGTCGGCATCGAAGGCCGCTGGGGCTACTTCGACCAGGCCGGGCAACTGCGCGACATGGTGCAGAACCACCTGCTGCAACTGCTCTGCCTGATCGCCATGGATCCGCCCAGCGACCTTTCGGCGGACAGCATTCGCGACGAGAAGGTCAAGGTGCTCCGCGCCCTCGAGCCGATTCCCGCCGAACAACTGGCTTCGCGCGTGGTGCGTGGGCAGTACACCGCCGGTTTCAGCGACGGCAAGGCAGTGCCGGGCTACCTGGAGGAGGAACATGCGAATCGCGACAGCGACGCGGAAACCTTCGTCGCCCTGCGCGTGGACATCCGCAACTGGCGCTGGTCGGGCGTGCCGTTCTACCTGCGCACCGGCAAGCGCATGCCGCAGAAGCTGTCGCAGATCGTCATCCACTTCAAGGAGCCGCCGCACTACATCTTCGCTCCCGAGCAGCGTTCGCTGATCAGCAACCGGCTGATCATCCGCCTGCAGCCGGACGAAGGTATCTCCCTGCAAGTGATGACCAAGGACCAGGGCCTGGGCAAGGGCATGCAATTGCGTACCGGCCCGCTGCAACTGAGTTTTTCCGAGACCTACCACGCGGCGCGGATTCCCGATGCCTACGAGCGTCTGCTGCTGGAGGTCACCCAGGGCAACCAGTACCTGTTCGTGCGCAAGGACGAGGTGGAGTTCGCCTGGAAGTGGTGCGACCAGCTGATCGCTGGCTGGGAACGCCTGAGCGAAGCGCCCAAGCCGTATCCGGCGGGGAGTTGGGGGCCGGTGGCCTCGGTGGCCCTGGTGGCCCGCGATGGGAGGAGTTGGTATGGCGATTTCTGAGTTGAAGCTGCCGG
Organism: Pseudomonas sp. 2VD; assembly: GCF_005503585.1. Classification (NCBI taxonomy): domain Bacteria; kingdom Pseudomonadati; phylum Pseudomonadota; class Gammaproteobacteria; order Pseudomonadales; family Pseudomonadaceae; genus Pseudomonas; species Pseudomonas sp. 2VD. The sequence continues at coordinate 16,912 of NZ_SCND01000071.1, read as the reverse complement.
CCGGCGTCGGCCTGCAGGTCTGGGGCAGCGCCGCCGAGCAGGCCCGCGGCCTGGCCGCCGAGGTCGCCGGCCGGTTGCGCTCGGCGCTGGCCGAGCAGGGCCAGGCGCTGCTGGTGGTGTCCGGTGGGCGCAGTCCGGTGGCCTTCCTCGAAGCCTTGAGCGAGGAGCCGCTGGACTGGTCGCGGATCACCCTCAGCCTGGCCGACGAGCGCTGGGTGCCGGAGCCGCATGCCGATAGCAACGCCGGCCTGGTTCGCCGCCACCTGCTCCGTGGCGAGGCGGCGAAGGCGCGCTTCATCGGCCTCTACCAGCCGGCGGCGAGCCTGGAGGAAGCGGCCGAGCTGGCCGACCACCACCTGCACGAGCTGCCGTTGCCGATCGACGTGCTGGTCCTTGGCATGGGCGACGACGGCCATACCGCCTCGCTGTTCCCGAACAGCCCTGGCCTGGACCTGGCGATGGATCCCCAGGGCACGCGCCGTTGCCTGCCGATGTGGGCGCCGAGCGTGCCGCACCAGCGCCTGACCCTACCGCGCGCCGTGCTGGCGGCGGCGAAGGTGCAGCTGCTGGCGATCCAGGGCCAGTCCAAGCTGGCCACCCTGAACACCGCGCTGGCGGTCGAGGACGAACGGCGGATGCCGGTTCGCGCCTTCCTCCGCGCGCCGCTGACGATCCATTGGTACCCCTGAGTGGCGGAGCTGTAGCCATGCACAACCTTGAACAGAAGACCGCCCGCATCGACACGCTGTGCCGGGAGGCGCGCATCCTCCCGGTGATCACCATCGACCGCGAGGCGGACATCCTGCCGATGGCCGATGCCCTCGCCGCCGGCGGCCTGACCGCCCTGGAGATCACCCTGCGCACGGCACACGGGCTGACCGCCATCCGTCGCCTCAGCGAGGAGCGCCCGCACCTGCGCATCGGCGCCGGCACCGTGCTCGACCCGCAGACCTTCGCCGCCGCGGAAAAGGCCGGGGCGAGCTTCGTGGTCACCCCGGGATGCACTGACGAGTTGCTGCGCTTCGCCCTGGACAGCGAAGTCCCGCTGTTGCCCGGCGTGGCCAGCGCTTCCGAGATCATGCTCGCCTACCGCCATGGCTACCGCCGCTTCAAGCTGTTTCCCGCCGAGGTCAGCGGCGGCCCGGCGGCGCTGAAGGCGTTCTCGGGACCATTCCCCGATATCCGCTTCTGCCCCACCGGAGGCGTCAGCCTGAACAATCTCGCCGACTACCTGGCGGTACCCAACGTGATGTGCGTCGGCGGCACCTGGATGCTGCCCAAGGCCGTGGTCGACCGCGGCGACTGGGCCCAGGTCGAGCGCCTCAGCCGCGAAGCCCTGGAGCGCTTCGCCGAGCACCGCAGACACTGAGACTGCCCGCCTGGGCATGCCCGGCTTCGGCCGGGTTTTTTTATGCCGTCCGGATTATCCGGGGCATGGAACGGCTGACGTCATCGGCGTTATTCGCCGATGCGCCGGCGTTCCCGCAGATAGTCGCCGAGCCGGCTCTGCAGGTAGGGTACGGCCATGGCATGCGCGAGGTAGGCGTCCACCTCCATCAATCGCCAGTATTGTCCTTCGTCGCCGAAGCGGATGGCCTCGAATTCGCGGTCCTCCAGGCGCGCCACCAGGAAGTAGGCGAAGGGCGCGCTGCCGCTGGTGCTCGGATACTGTCGCTGCCATTCGATACGAGGTTCTTCCAGGCGGATGGAGAACTCTTCCTCGAGTTCGCGCAGGGCGCATTCGGCAGGCGTCTCCAGGCCCTCGCGGCCGCCGCCGGGAAAGTCCCAGTAGCCGGGGAAGGGAATGCCGGGTTTTTCGTCGCGTTTGTAGACGACCAAGTGGTCGCCATAGAACAGCGCCAGCTTGGCGCCGCTGAAGGGAGGGACATCGTGCACCGGGGCCTCCGGGTGGCGGGGTGGGTGAACCCGGCCTAGTCTAGCGGGATTGTCCGGGTTTCCGCCCGGGGACGGTGCTTTGTCCTGACGAAGCGCGTATGATGCGCGCCCTTCGATTCGTTGCCAGCCACACCGGGAGGTGCCCAGATGAACGATACCCCAGAGAATCCCCACGTACCGGTCGGGGAAAAACTGCAGAAAGTCCTCGCCCGTCTCGGCGTCGGTTCCCGGCGCGACGTAGAAGTGTGGATCGCCGAAGGTCGGGTCAACGTCAATGGCAGCGTGGCCAGCCTCGGCCAGCGGGTCGACAGCCACGATGCGATCACCGTCGATGGCCACCTGATCCGCCGCGAAGAGGCCGCCGAGAGTGTCCGTCGCGTGCTGATCTACAACAAGCCGGAAGGCGAGGTCTGCACCCGCGACGATCCGGAAGGCCGCCCGACCATCTTCGACCGCCTGCCGCGCCTGCGCACCGGTCGCTGGATCAATGTCGGTCGCCTGGACATCAATACCACCGGCCTGCTGCTGTTCACCACCGATGGCGAACTGGCCAACCGCCTGATGCATCCTTCCTATGAGATGGACCGTGAATACGCGGTACGGGTGCGCGGCGAGGTCACCGAAGAGATGATCGAGCGCCTGCTCAACGGCGTGATGCTCGAGGACGGCCCGGCCAAGTTCAGCGATATCCAGCAGGCGCCGGGCGGCGAAGGCTTCAACCACTGGTACCACTGCGTAGTGATGGAGGGCCGCAACCGCGAGGTGCGCCGGTTGTGGGAATCCCAGGGATTGGTGGTCAGCCGCCTGAAGCGAGTGCGTTTCGGCCCGGTGTTCCTGACCTCCGAGCTGACCATGGGCCGCTACCGCGAAATGGACCAGCGCGAAATCGACATCCTCAGCGAGGAAGTCGGCCTCAAGCCGGTGGCGCTGCCGGGCATGACCACCAAGGCGCGCGAGAAGGCCGAACGCCAGCAGCGCAAGCAGGCCCGTCCGCTGGCGCGCAGCGAGCGTCCGGAAGCCGGGCGCAAGCGTGCGCCAAGGCGCGAGGACGGCGAGAATGCCGCTCGTCGCGCGCCGGCTTCGCGTCCCGCGCGCGGTCCGCAGCCGAGCGCCGAGCGCAAGGGGCGCGAGCAGGGCACTCCGGTTGCCGAGCGGCCCCGCGAGAGCAACCGCAAGCCGCGCCCGAGCAAGCCGCGCGACGAGCGTCCGGCCAGCGCGCCGGGCGACAAGCCGGCGGCCCGCAAGCCGCAGGTCAAGCGGCGGCCGAAACCGGCCGGCGACGGTATGCGTCCGGGCTTCCGCCGCTGAGCGGAAAGCGCCCTGGAAAGGCCCCTTCGGGGGCCTTTTTCATGCCTGGGAATCGGTGTCTAATGGTCGCCCGCACACAAGGAGGTGGTGAAATGCACAGGATCCTGGCTATCGCGCTCTGCATGCTATGGAGCGTCGCCGGGCTGGCCGAGGATGCGGCGATGCCGGCGCAGAGCTGTGCAAGCCTTGGCGAGGCGACGGCCGGCCCCGAGGACAACTTCCGTCCGCCGCTGGAGGGCGAGGTGATCGACAAGGGGCGCGCCTATTTCCACAGCGCGCCGCGTGCCGACTGTGTCACCGGGGTCTTCGTGATTCCCGGCGACTTCATCACTGTCTACAAGCCGAGCGGCGAGTGGCTGAACGTCATGTACGTGGCTCGAGACGGCAAGGAAACCAGCGGCTGGCTGCTGGAGAAGCGCGTCCGCTTGCGCCAGGCCTATGGCGCCCCGGACGAGCCGGCGCAGCCATAAGCGGCAGGACCTTGGCGGAAACCGTAACTGCGCCGGTGAGAGCCGTTGCTACTGCCGTCGCCCGATGCGCCCGCTCCGCGCTTCGGGGTGTGCGAGTCGGCAAGCCTCAGGCGCAGCGCAGGCGGTTGCGGCCGTCGCGCTTGGCTTCGTAGAGCGCCTCGTCGACCCGTCGCAGCAGGTCGTCGCTGCCTTCGCCGGGCCGCAGGTCGGCGCAACCGAGGCTGATCGACAGCTTCAGCGGTTCGCCGGCGTGCCGGTAGTCCAGTTCCTCCACCGCCTGGCGCAGGCGTTCGCCGACCATGCAGGCAGCCTGCAGCGGCGTGCTGGACAGCAGGACGAGGAATTCCTCGCCGCCGAAGCGGAACACCATGTCGACATTGCGCAGGTGGTCCTTGATGGTTTCCGCCACGGCCTTGAGGGCTTCGTCGCCGACGGCGTGACCGTAGTGGTCGTTGACCCGCTTGAAGTGGTCGATATCGAGCATCAGCACCGAGAGCGGTTGCAGGTTGCGCCGGGCCAGTTCCAGTTCGCGGCCGAGCGCCTGGTCCATGGCGATGCGGTTGCCGGTGCCGGTCAGGGCGTCGCGCAGGGCGGTCTGGATCGCGGCGCGATAGAGCAGGGCGTTGCGCAGCGGGAACAGCAGGGTGCCGAGCAGGCTCTCCAGTTGCCGTTGTTCGTCTTCGCCGAGGCGCTGGCGGCGACGGAAGATCAGTTCGCCGAGGTAGTCGCTGTCATGGCTCAGGCGATAGCTCACCGAATGCTTGGCGCTGCTGCCGAACTCCAGGCGTAGGTCGGAGCCCGGATGGCGGTAGCCAAGGGCATCCAGCGGGATCAGTTGGCGGACTTCCTCGAAGAACAGGCCGAGAATCCGCTCCGCCTCCAGGCTGCTCTGCAACTGTAGGGTCAGTTGCTGGCGCAACTCCGTCAGGTTGCTGGCGCGCGGCCCGCTGGCGTTGCCGCCGGGCTGGGGGCCGCGCTTCTGCTTGGCGGCGTCGAAATCGATGGTATTGGACTGCTTGGGAGGAGCCATGCGCGGAACCTCTGGCGCGAAAGACGGCGACAGTAGGGCTAAGGCGAGTTTCGTGCCAGCCAACTGAAGAACGGAGAAATCAGAGGCACAGACAGGTTTTCCTAGGAATGGTTTCCACATTCTGTAGGAATTTCGGAGAGATTTCGACGGAATAATGGCGTTTTGCTGGCGAGTGGCCGAGGCGCTCGTCGGAAAGCTGGCGCTCCGCTAGCGGAGCGCCGCCATGGTTCAACTGAAGGCGTTGATGAACCAGGTGATCGCCGGGATGGCGACGAGATCGATCAGTACCGCGCCGCACAGGGGCACGATGATGAAGGCCTTGTGCGAGAACACCCGATAGTGCTCGCAGACCGCGCCCATGTTGGCCACCGCGTTGGGCGTGGCGCCCAGGCCGTGGCCGAGGAAGCCGGCGCAGAGCACCGCCGCGTCGTAGTTGCGGCCGAGCAGGCGGAACAGCACGAAGATCGTCAGCAGCAACAGCACCGCGACCTGGATGAACAGTACGCCGAGCAGCGGCAGGCCGAGGTTCTCCAGCTCCCAGAACTTCAGGCTCATCATCGCCATGGTCAGGAAGATGCCCAGGCAGACGTCGCCCAGGGTACCGACGGCGTGGTCCGGAATGCGCAGCCAGCCGAGCCGGTCGTCGAGGTTGCGCAGGACGATGGCGATGAACATCGCCCCGACATAACTGGGCAGCACCAGGCCCAGGCGTTCCTCGAGCGCGTCGCCGAGCCAGAAGCCGAGCACCATCACCAGCAGCACGCAGGTCAGCAGGCGCAGCAGGAGATTGCCGTCCAGCGTGGCCGCCGCATGCTGGCGTCGCTCCTGCTGCCCGAGGGCTTCCAGCCGATTGTCGCTTTCCGCCTGCACCGGCAGGCGGTTGCGTTCGATCAGCCAGCGCGCCACCGGGCTGCCGAGCAGCCCGCCAGCGACCATGCCGAAGGTGGCCGAGGCCAGCGCCACGGTGGTCGCGCCCTGGGCGCCGAGCCCTTCCGCAACCGGGCCGAAGGCCGCCGCCGCGCCGAAGCCGCCTTCCAGCGACACCGCGCCGGCCATGATCCCGAGCAACGGGTCGAGGCCGAGCAGTCCGGCGCTGCCTACGCCGATCAGGTTCTGCAGTATCGCCAGCGCCCAGCAGGCCGACAGGTAGACCAGCAGGGTCTTGCCGCCCTTGCGCAGCAGGCCGAGGCTGCCACCGAGGCCGACGGTGGTGAAGAACGCCACCATCAGGGGCGTCTGCAGGCTGGTGTCGAGGCCGATGTCGAGCCAGCCGCGATCCCTGAGCAGCCAGACCAGGAAGGCGAAGCCGAAGCCGGCGATCACCGGCGACGGTACGCACAGACGTGTCAGCCAGCGGCTGCGCTTCTTCAATTGGCTGCCGAGGGCGAGCAGGAGCAGGGCGAGGGCGGTGGTGGACAGGGCGTCCAGGTGCAATGTCGGCATGGCGTGGCTCTATTGTTGTTGTGTGGGCGAAAGGGCGATCAGTTGACCAGGCTGTCGACCAGGCGCGCGGCGATCCGGGCGGTGCGCTGGTCGCTATCGAGTTGCGGGTTGAGTTCGGCGATGTCGGCCAGGCGCAGCTTGCCGCTGGCCTTGGCGCGGCGGACCAGGTGCTCCACCACCGGCATCTCCACGCCGTGCGCCGAGGGCGCGCTGACGCCGGGCGCCTGGGCGGCCGGGAGCACGTCGAGGCAAACGGTCAGGTAGAGGTGGTCGACGGATTGCAGGAAGCTGTCGAGGAAGGCTTCGCTGCGTTCCAGGTTCCATGGCTGCAACTGACGGTCCAGCAGGTAGCGCACACCCAGGCGCTGGGCCTGGTCGAACAGGGCGGCGGTGTTGCTCAGGCGGCTGATGCCCAGGCAGCAGTAGGCGAACGGCCAGTCGCTGGCCTGGCAGAGTTCGGCGATCTGGCGGAACGGCGTGCCGGAGCTGGCCCGTTCGGCGTGGCGCAGGTCGAAATGCGCGTCGAAATTGAGGATACCGATGCGCGGCAGGCGCTCATGCCGACTCAAGTGGCGGGCGAGGCCGGCGAAGCTGGCATAGGCGATTTCGTGGCCGCCGCCCAGGCCGACCACCCGGTGGCCGCGCGCGAGCAGGTCGGCGACGCGTTGCGCGTAGCGTTCCTGGGCGGCTTCCAGGTCGTCGCCGGCGACGATGTCGCCGGCATCGTAGATCGCTTGCTCGCCGTGCCAAGCCAGGTTGGCCAGCGCGCGACGCAAGGCTGGCGGTCCGTGGCGCGCGCCCTGGCGACCCTGGTTGCGGCGCACGCCTTCGTCGCTGGCGAAACCGAGCAGCACGCTGGCCGCTTCGGCGTCGTCTGCGTAGGGACGCATCCATTGGTGCCAGCGCCGCGCGTCGGCGCCTTCCTGGCTATCGATCCGGCCTTGCCAGAGGCTCATGTCGGGGGCGGGGTACATCGAAACTCCTGTTGGTCAGTCCAGCCGCGCGGAAAGTCGCGCGGCGGCGTCGAGGGTCCATTGCCGCAAGCGTTCGCTGCGCGACTGGGCGCGCAAGGCGGGGGCCATCAGGCTGAGGGCGCCGTGCAGGCGCTGGCGGCTGTCCAGCAGCGGTACGCTGATGCCCCAGACGCCTTCGTCGATCTCGCCCTGGCTGACGGCGTAGCCCTGTTCGCGGATCAGCCGGAGTTCCTGCTCCAGCTTGTCGATACGCTCGGCGGAGAGTTCCTGGGCGAGGTACAGCTCCTCGCGCCGTTCGTCCTCCAGGTGCGCCAGCAGGGCTTTGGCCGAGGCGCCATGCAACAGCGGCTGCGCCAGCCCTTTCTGGTAGCAGCAGCGCAGCGGCTGCGGACTGTCGAACAGTTCCAGGCAGATCGCCTGCTGGTTGCTGGCCACCATCAGCGCCACGCTCTCCTGGCTCAGGTCGGCCAGGCGCTTGAGTTCCGGTTTGGCGAGACCGATCAGCGAGGCCTCGCGATCGAATTTCTTCGCCAGTTGCAGGCAGGCCGGGCCGGGCAGGTAGCGGCCCTGGCCGGCCTGTTCTTCGGCCAGGCCCCAGCGCAACAGGGTCTTCAGGTGCCGGTAGGTGCTGCTCAGCGGCTGCTCCAGGGTCAGCGACAGCTCCTTGGCAGACAGGGCTTCGGGAGCCTGGCCGAGGGCAATGAGGATCTGCAGCAGGCGATCGGTGGGGGAATGCTTCGACATGGGAACTCCTTGACCCACAGGGTGAAGGCGATTTCCCGGAAAATGAAACCACTTTCCCACTCAGTGGGAAAAATATGCAAAAGGAATGGGAAATTCCGGACGGGAAGAGGGAAGGGAAGGACAGGGCAGCCTCGCCGGGCGGCGAGGCTGCCGGGGAATCACTGGGCGTCGAAGGCCTGGCCGTTGACGCCGGCGCTGTCCGGCCCCATGAGGTACAGGTAGACCGGCATGATCTCCTCGCCGGTGGGGTTGTTCAGCGGGTTTTCCCCAGGGTAGGCGAGGGCGCGCATGCTGGTGCGGGTGGCGCCGGGGTTGACGCTGTTGGCGCGGATCGCGCTGGTACCGTCGAGTTCGTCGGCAAGGGTCTGCATCAGGCCCTCGGTGGCGAACTTCGATACCGAATAGGCGCCCCAGTAGGCGCGGCCCTTCCGGCCCACGCTGCTCGAGGTGAAGATGATCGAGGCGTCGCTGGAGAGCTTCATCAGCGGCAGCATGGCGGTGGTCAGCATGAACATGGCATTGACGTTCACCTGCATCACGCGCATGAAGTTCTCCCCGGAAATCTGCTGCATCGGCGAGCGCGGACCGAGGATCGAAGCGTTGTGCAGCAGACCGTCGATGCGCCCGAACTCGTTCTCCAGGGTTGCAGCCAGTTCCTCGAACTGGTGCGGCTGGGCGGTCTCCAGGTTGAACGGGATCACGGCGGCCTGCGGATGGCCGGCGGCCTCGATGGCGTCGTAGACCTCGTTCAGGTACTCCTCGGTCTTGCCCAGCAGCAGCACGGTGGCGCCGTGGGCGGCGAAGGTCTTGGCGGCGGCGGCGCCGATGCCGCGGCCGGCGCCGGTGACCAGGATCACGCGGTCTTTCAGCAGGTCGGGGCGGGCGGAGTACTGGAACATGTCGAATCCTTTGAATGCATGACCCGCCTGGCGGCGGGTCGTTGTCTGTCGGTGGCGCTGCGGATCAGCAGTCGCAGAGCGCGCGGTCGAGAACGTCGATGAGTTCGCGCGGGTGGTCGACGATCACGTCGGCGCCCCAGTGCGCGGGGTTGTCTTCGGGGTGGATGTAGCCGTAGCGCACCGCCGCGGTCTTGGTCCCGGCGTCGCGGCCGGATTCGATGTCGCGCAGGTCGTCGCCGATGAACAGCACCCTCGACGGATCGATGCCGAGCTGGCTACAGGCCAGTAGCAGCGGCTCGGGATCGGGCTTGCTGCGGGTCACGTGGTCCGGGCAGACCAGCACCCTGGAACGCTCGGCGTAGCCCAGGCGCTGCATGATCGGTTCGGCGAAGCGCACCGGCTTGTTGGTCACCACGCCCCAGATCAACCCGGCTTTCTCGATCGCCGCAAGCAGTTCGGGGATGCCGTCGTAGGGCCGGCTGAGAACCGCGCAATGCTCCTGGTAGCGGTCGAGGAACTCCTGGCGCAGGGGTTCCAGTTCCGGGCTGTCCAGCGACAGGCCGAAGGCCGCGGCAACCATCGCGCGCGCGCCGCCGGAGACCACGTCGCGCACCCGTTGCTCGTCCACCGGCGGCAGGCCGTGGGCGGCACGCATGGCCTGGGTGATGGCGATGAAGTCCGGCGCCGTGTCGAGCAGGGTGCCATCCATGTCGAACAGTACCGCTTTGAGCCGCATGCGCTTCACGCCTCCCGCTGGGTCTGGACCATGTAGTTGACGTCGACGTCGTTGGCCAGCTTGTAGTGCTTGGTCAGCGGGTTGTAGGTCAGGCCGATGATGTCCTTGACCTCGAGACCGGCCTCGCGCGACCAGGCGCCGAGTTCCGACGGACGGATGAACTTGCGGAAATCGTGGGTCCCGCGCGGCAGCAACTGGAGGATGTACTCCGCGCCGATCACCGCGAACAGGTAGGCCTTGGGATTGCGGTTGATGGTCGAGAGGAATACCTGTCCGCCCGGCTTGACCAGGCGGTGGCAGGCGCGGATCACCGAGGCCGGGTCCGGCACGTGTTCGAGCATCTCCAGGCAGGTGACCACGTCGAATTGCCCGGGCATTTCCTCGGCCATCTGCTCGGCGGTGATCTGCCGGTAGTCGACGGCGACGCCGGATTCCAGTTGGTGCAGGCGCGCCACCGCGAGCGGCGCTTCGCCCATGTCGATGCCGGTGACGCTGGCGCCGCGCTGGGCCATGGCTTCGCTGAGGATGCCGCCGCCGCAACCGATGTCGAGCACCTTCTTGCCGGCCAGGCCGGCGCGCTCGTCGATCCAGTTGACGCGCAGCGGGTTGATGTCGTGGAGCGGCTTGAACTCGCTCTCGCGGTCCCACCAGCGATGGGCCAGTGCCTCGAATTTGGCGATCTCGGCGTGGTCGACGTTGCTCATAATCGTTCCCGTTGAAGAGTGAAGCCTTTGGGGGAAGGGCCGCCGCGGCGGAATCCAATCCTTCATGTTGCCAGCTTTGGCAGAGGGATGGGGCCGGCGGCGGTTCGCCTTCCTATGTCAGTTTGTCGCAGCGGGCCGGCCCGCCGCGGTTCAGGACCTGTCGCTGGCGGCGATCTTCGCCCCCCATTCGCGGGCCCTGGCGATCAGGCGCTGTTCGTCGTGACGGAGCAGGCGGCCGTCGTCGAGCAGTTGCCTGCCGCCGACCCAGACATGCCGCACGCAGTCGCGGCCGCTGGCATAGATAAGTTGCGAAACCGGGTCGTAGACCGGTTGCTGGGCCAGGCCGGACAGGTCGAAGGCCACCAGGTCGGCGGCCTTGCCGGCTTCCAGGGAGCCGATCAGGCGCTCCAGGCCAAGCGCGCGGGCGCCGTTCAGGGTGGCCATGCGCAGCGCGCGGTGGGCGTCGAGGGCGGTGGCCTGGCCGTACACGGCCTTGGCCAGCAGCGCCGCGGTGCGGGTCTCGCCGAGCAGGTCGAGATCGTTGTTGCTGGCCGCGCCGTCGGTGCCGATGGCCACGTTGACCCCGGCCTGCCAGAGCTTCTCCACCGGGCAGAAGCCGCTGGCCAGCTTGAGGTTGGATTCCGGGCAGTGGATCACCGAGCTGTTGGTTTCCACCAGCATCGCCAGGTCGTCGTCGTCCACCTGGGTCATGTGCACCGCCTGGAAGCGCGGGCCGAGCAGGCCGAGGCGGTGCAGACGGGCCAGCGGGCGCTCGCCGTTGCGCTCCATGGCCTGCTCCACCTCGAAGGCGGTCTCGTGGACGTGCATCTGGATGCTGGCGTCGAGTTCCTCGGTGAGCACCAGGATCTGCTCCAGCTTGTCGTCGCTCACCGTATAAGGGGCGTGCGGGCCGAAGGCGATGCGGATGCGCGGGTGGTGCTTGAGGTCGTCGAACAGTGCCATGCCCTGGCGGATCGCCTCGGCGCTGTCGCGGGCGCCGGGGATCGGGAAGTCCAGCACCGGGATCGCCACCTGGGCGCGTACCCCGCTGTCATGGACCACGCCGCAGATGGCCTGTGGATAGAAGTACATGTCGGAGAAACAGGTGATGCCGCCCTTTACCTGTTCGGCGATGGCCAGCTCCGTGCCGTCGCGGATGAAGTCCTCGCTGACCCATTGGCCTTCGGCCGGCCAGATGTGGTCCTGCAGCCAGGTCATCAGCGGCAGGTCGTCGGCGAGACCGCGGAACAGACTCATTGCCGAATGGCCGTGGGCGTTGACCAGGCCGGGGGCGAGCAGCATGCCGGGCAATTCGCGGATTTCCGTGGCGCCATGGCGCATGGCCTGCTCGCGCGGCGCGACCAGGGCGATCTGGCCGTCGCGGATGCCCAGCGCGTGATCGCGCAGCACCACCCCGGCGGGCTCCACGGGGACGATCCAGGTCGGCAGCAGGAGGAGGTCGAAGGGGTTACGGACGTTGGGCATGGCGGCGCATCCTGGGCGCAGAGCGGGAAGCCGGAAGTATACCCGAGCGTCCGCGGCTGGGGCTCGTTATAATCCGCAGCTTTTCCGTGATTCAGCGAGAGGTGTGTGCATGCGAGAGCGACTGCTGGCGGCCGAGCGGGTCAAGGCGATCGAGTGGCGGGACGGTACGCTGCGGTTGCTGGATCAGCGCCTGCTGCCCCAGGAGGAGGTCTGGCTCGAACATGAGTCGGCGGCCGAGGTGGCCAAGGCCATTCGCGATATGGTCGTGCGCGGCGCGCCGGCCATCGGCATCAGCGCCGCCTACGGCATCGTCCTTGGCGCCCGCGCGCGCCTGGCGCAGGGCGGCGACTGGCGCGCCGCGCTGGAGGAGGACTTCCGCCTGCTGGCCGACTCGCGACCCACGGCGGTCAACCTGTTCTGGGCGCTGAACCGCATGCGCGACCGTCTGGAGCGAATGAAAGAGGGCGACCAGCCGCTGGCGGTGCTGGAAGCCGAGGCGATCTCCATCCATGAAAGCGACCGCGAGGCCAACCTGACCATGGCCCAGTTGGGCATGGAGCTGATCCGCAAGCAGCAGGGCAGCCCGCAGAACATCCTCACCCACTGCAATACCGGCGCCCTGGCGACCGGCGGGTTCGGCACCGCGCTGGGGGTGATCCGCGCCGCGCACCTGGAAGGCCTGGTCAATCGCATCTACGCCGACGAAACCCGGCCCTGGCTCCAGGGCTCGCGGCTGACCGCCTGGGAACTGGCCAACGAAGGCATCCCGGTCAGCCTGAACGTGGATTCGGCCGCCGCGCACCTGATGAAGACCGAGAACATCACCTGGGTCATCGTCGGCGCCGACCGCATCACCGCCAATGGCGATGTCGCCAACAAGATCGGCACCTACCAGTTGGCAGTCAACGCCATGCACCACGGCGTGCGCTTCATGGTGGTGGCGCCGAGTTCGACCATCGACATGAACCTGGAGAGCGGCGAGGACATCCCGATCGAAGAGCGCGACGGTCGCGAGCTGCTGGAAATCGGCGGGCGACGGGTAGCGGCCGAGGTCGATGCCTACAATCCGGTATTCGACGTGACCCCGGCGGACCTTATCGATGCCATCGTGACCGAGCGTGGCGTCGTCGAGCGTCCCGACGCCGAGCGCATGGCCGCCCTGATGAGCCGCAAGCGCCTGCATTGAACGAGGCGACTGGAGGTCGTCCCCGCCAGGGCCTTTGCCTTGGGCTGGGGCGTGGGCTGTGGTAAGCTCCGACGGTTATTCGAGCGCCCCGCGGAGGGGCCTCGAGAGTGCGCGAATCCTTGACTCAAGTCGTTGATTTGTAGTGAGTTGGCGCTGCTCGGGCATGCGCCGACCTACTTCGTTTGCCTCAGGATCGAGGCGGCGAAGTTCCACCAGAAAAAGGAACCAGGCTTCTCATGGGCGAACTGGCCAAAGAAATTCTCCCGGTCAATATCGAAGACGAGCTGAAACAGTCCTATCTCGACTACGCGATGAGCGTGATCGTCGGGCGGGCCCTGCCGGATGCACGTGACGGCCTGAAGCCGGTGCACCGCCGTGTGCTTTATGCCATGAGCGAGCTGGGCAACGACTGGAACAAGCCCTACAAGAAATCCGCCCGTGTGGTCGGCGACGTGATCGGTAAGTACCACCCGCACGGCGACACCGCGGTCTACGACACCATCGTGCGCATGGCGCAGCCGTTCTCGCTGCGCTACATGCTGGTAGACGGCCAGGGCAACTTCGGTTCGGTGGACGGCGACAACGCCGCAGCCATGCGATACACCGAAGTGCGCATGGCCAAGCTGGCCCATGAACTGCTGGCGGACCTGGAAAAGGAAACCGTCGACTGGGTGCCCAACTACGATGGCACCGAGCAGATCCCGGCGGTCATGCCGACCAAGATTCCCAACCTGCTGGTCAACGGTTCCAGCGGTATCGCCGTGGGTATGGCGACCAACATCCCGCCGCACAACCTCGGCGAAGTGATCGACGGCTGCCTGGCGCTGATGGACAACCCCGACCTGACCGTCGATGAGCTGATGCAGTACATCCCCGGTCCGGACTTCCCCACCGCCGGCATCATCAACGGCCGCGCCGGGATCATCGAGGCCTACCGCACCGGTCGCGGGCGCATCTACATCCGTGCCCGCGCCGTCGTCGAGGAGATGGAGAAGGGCGGCGGTCGCGAGCAGATCATCATCACCGAGCTACCGTACCAATTGAACAAGGCGCGGTTGATCGAGAAGATCGCCGAACTGGTGAAAGAGAAGAAGATCGAGGGTATTTCCGAGCTGCGCGACGAGTCCGACAAGGACGGCATGCGCGTGGTCATCGAGCTGCGTCGCGGCGAGGTGGGCGAGGTGGTCCTCAACAACCTCTACGCCCAGACCCAGCTGCAGAGCGTGTTCGGCATCAACGTGGTGGCCCTGGTCGACGGCCAGCCGCGCACGCTGAACCTGAAGGACATGCTCGAAGTGTTCGTCCGCCACCGCCGCGAAGTGGTGACCCGGCGTACCGTCTACGAGCTGCGCAAGGCCCGCGAGCGCGGGCACATCCTGGAAGGCCAGGCGGTCGCCCTGTCGAACATCGATCCGGTGATCGAGCTGATCAAGAGTTCGCCGACCCCGGCCGAGGCCAAGGAACGCCTGATCGCCACTGCCTGGGAGTCCAGCGCGGTGGAAGCGATGGTCGAGCGTGCCGGCGCCGACGCCTGTCGCCCGGAAGACCTGGATCCGCAGTACGGCCTGCGCGACGGCAAGTACTACCTGTCGCCGGAACAGGCCCAGGCGATCCTCGAGCTGCGCCTGCATCGCCTGACCGGCCTGGAGCACGAGAAGCTGCTCTCCGAATACCAGGAAATCCTCAACCTGATCGGCGAGTTGATCCGCATCCTGACCAACCCGGCGCGCCTGATGGAGGTGATCCGTGAGGAGCTGGAAGCGGTCAAGGCCGAATTCGGCGATGCTCGCCGCACCGAGATCGTGGCTTCCCAGGTCGACCTGACCATCGCCGACCTGATCACCGAGGAAGACCGCGTGGTGACCATCTCCCACGGCGGCTACGCCAAGTCCCAGCCGCTGGCCGCCTACCAGGCGCAGCGTCGCGGCGGCAAAGGCAAGTCCGCCACCGGGATGAAGGACGAGGACTACATCGAACACCTGCTGGTGGCTAACAGCCATGCGACCCTCCTGCTGTTCTCCAGCAAGGGCAAGGTCTACTGGCTGCGTACCTTCGAGATTCCGGAAGCCTCGCGTACCGCGCGTGGCCGGCCGCTGGTGAACCTGCTGCCGCTGGATGAGGGCGAGCGGATCACCGCGATGTTGCAGATCGACCTGGAGGCGCTGCAGCAGAACGGTGGCGCCGATGACGACCTCGACGAAGCCGAAGGCGCGGTGCTCGAGGGCGAGGTGGTCGAGGCCGCCGAGGTCGAGGAAGTCGAGGGCGAGACCGCCGAGCTGGTGGCCGAGCCGACCGGCGCCTACATCTTCATGGCCACCGCCTTCGGTACCGTGAAGAAGACCCCGCTGGTGCAGTTCAGCCGTCCGCGCAGCAGCGGCCTGATCGCGCTCAAGCTGGAAGAGGGCGACACCCTGATCGCCGCCGCGATCACCGATGGCGCCAAGGAAGTCATGCTGTTCTCCAGCGCCGGCAAGGTGATCCGCTTCGCCGAGAGCGTGGTGCGCATCATGGGCCGCAACGCCCGCGGCGTACGTGGCATGCGCCTGGGCAAGGGGCAGCAGCTGATCTCCATGCTGATTCCGGAGTCCGGGGCGCAGATCCTCACCGCCTCCGAGCGCGGCTTCGGCAAGCGTACCCCGCTGAGCAAGTTCCCGCGTCGCGGCCGCGGCGGCCAGGGGGTGATCGCCATGGTCACCAACGAGCGCAACGGCGCGCTGATCGCCGCGGTACAGGTCCAGGAAGGCGAGGAGATCATGCTGATTTCCGACCAGGGCACCCTGGTGCGGACGCGTGTCGACGAAGTCTCCCTGTCCGGCCGCAATACCCAGGGCGTAACCCTGATCAAGCTCGCCAGCGACGAGGTACTGGTCGGTCTGGAGCGTGTCCAGGAGCCGTCGGGCGGAGATGACGAGGACCTGCCCGAGGGCGAGGAAGCTGCCGAATCTCTGGGCGAGTCGGCCGAGTCCGAGTCCGAGCCCGCGGCGGAAGCGGAAGGCAACGAAGAGTAAGGCTCGGGGCGGGCGCCTGCGCCCGCCCGGCCGATGACCTCGGCGGATAACTCACGGCTATCCGCCCTACCTATAGCGAGAGTGGATGTGAGCAAGCGAGCCTTCAATTTCTGCGCCGGTCCCGCGGCGCTTCCCGACGCAGTTCTGCAACGTGCCCAGGCCGAGCTTCTCGACTGGCGGGGCAAGGGCCTTTCGGTCATGGAAATGAGCCACCGTAGTGATGACTACGTGGCCATCGCCAGCAAGGCCGAGCAGGACCTGCGCGACCTGCTCGACATTCCCTCGGACTACAAGGTGCTGTTCCTGCAGGGCGGCGCCAGCCAGCAGTTCGCCGAGATTCCGCTGAACCTGCTGCCCGAAGATGGCGTCGCCGACTATATCGATACCGGTATCTGGTCGAAGAAGGCCATCGAGGAGGCTCGTCGCTATGGCACCGTGAACGTCGCGGCCAGCGCCAAGGAGTACGACTACTTCGCCATTCCGGGTCAGAACGAGTGGACGCTGACCAAGGACGCGGCCTATGTGCACTACGCCTCCAACGAGACCATCGGCGGCCTCGAGTTCGACTGGATACCCGAGACCGGCGACGTGCCGCTGGTCACCGACATGTCCTCCGATATCCTCTCGCGCCCGCTCGACGTGTCCCGCTTCGGCCTGATCTATGCCGGGGCGCAGAAGAACATCGGCCCGTCCGGCCTGGTGGTGGTGATCGTTCGCGAAGACCTGCTCGGCCGCGCCCGCAGCGTCTGCCCGACCATGCTCAACTACAAGATCGCCGCGGACAACGGTTCCATGTACAACACCCCGGCGACCTACTCCTGGTACCTGTCCGGCCTGGTCTTCGAATGGCTGAAGGAGCAGGGCGGGGTGACCGCGATGGAGCAGCGCAACCGCGCCAAGAAGGACCTGCTGTACAAGACCATCGATGCCAGCGACTTCTACACCAACCCGATCCAGCCGAGCGCCCGCTCCTGGATGAACGTGCCGTTCCGCCTGGCCGACGAGCGTCTCGACAAGCCGTTCCTGGAA
>NZ_SCND01000070.1:0-20654 GCF_005503585.1 Pseudomonas sp. 2VD | reverse complement strand
GCCGAATACCAGCAGGACTGGGGCCTGGAACGGATGCGGGCCGACCAGGCCTATGCCGCCGGCATCGACGGCCAGGACGTGAAGATCGGCGAGATGGACTCCGGTTTCGACCCGAGCCATCCGGATACCCCCGCCTCGCGCTACCAGCCGGTGACGGCCAGCGGCACCTATGTCGACGGCACGCCGTTCAGCGTCAGCGGCGCGATGAACGGCAACAACGACTCCCACGGCACCCACGTCGGCGGCACCCTCGGTGCCTCGCGCGACGGCGTCGGCATGCACGGGGTGGCCTACGCGGCACAGGTGTACGTCGCCAACACCAACCAGAACGACAGCTTCCTGTTCGGCCCGACGCCCGACCCGAACTATTTCAAGGCCGCCTACCAGGCGCTGGCCGACGCCGGGGTGCGGGCGATCAACAACAGTTGGGGCAGCCAGCCCAAGGACGTCAGCTACGAGACCCTCGACGGCCTGCACGCCGCCTATGCCCAGCACTACGGGCGCTCCACCTGGCTGGACGCCGCCGCCGGCGTCTCCCGCCAGGGCGTGATCAACGTCTTCAGCGCCGGCAACAGCGGCTACGCCAACGCC
Source organism: Pseudomonas sp. 2VD (assembly GCF_005503585.1). NCBI lineage: Bacteria > Pseudomonadati > Pseudomonadota > Gammaproteobacteria > Pseudomonadales > Pseudomonadaceae > Pseudomonas > Pseudomonas sp. 2VD. The sequence continues at coordinate 20,063 of NZ_SCND01000070.1, read as the reverse complement.
AGCGTGCGCTCCGCCCTGCCCTACTTCCAGCCGGACCTGGAAGGCCACTGGCTGGCCGTGTCCGGCCTCGACCAGCAGAACGGCCAGCGCTACAACCGCTGCGGCATCGCCAAGTACTGGTGCATCACCACGCCCGGCCGCCTGATCAACAGCACCATGCCCGACGGCGGCTATGCCAACAAGTCCGGTACCTCGATGGCCGCGCCCCACGCCACCGGCGCGCTGGCCCTGGTCATGCAGCGCTATCCGTACCTGAACAACGAGCAGGCGCTGCAGGTTCTGCTGACCACCGCCACCCAGCTCGACGGCACGCCGACCGGCGCCCCCACCGACACCGTCGGCTGGGGCGTGCCGGATCTCGGTCGGGCGATGCATGGGCCTGGACAATTGCTCGGCCGCTTCGAGGCCAACCTTCCGGCCGGCCTGCGCGACGAATGGAGCAACCCGATTTCCGATAGCGCCCTGCTCCAGCGCCAGGCCGAGGACGCCGCCGAGCACGCGGCCTGGCAGCGGACGCTGAAGGACAAGGGCTGGGAAAACGGCTTGCCGGCCGGTGCCAGCCAGCAGGAACGCACCGACTATGCCATCGGCATGGCCCGCGACCAGGCCGCCGCCCAGCGCCAGTACCAGGGCAGCCTGGTCAAGGCCGGTGCCGGCAGCCTGGTCCTGAGCGGCGACAGCACCTATCGCGGGCCGACCCTGGTCGATGGCGGGCTGCTCAGCGTCGACGGTTCGCTGCTGTCCGCCGTCGAAGTCAATGCCGGCGGCACCCTCGGCGGCAGCGGCAGGATCGGCGGCCTGCTGGCGCGCTCCGGCGGCACGGTGGCCGCGGGCAACTCCATCGGCACCCTGGAGGTCGCCGGGGACCTGCGCTTCGAATCCGGCTCGACCTACGCGGTGGAGCTTTCGGAAAGCGCCAGCGACCGGATCGTCGCCAGCGGCAAGGCGAGCCTCGCGGGCGGCAATGTCACCCTGGCCATGGAAAACAGCCCCGACCTGCTCAGCCAGTCCCAAGTCGAGAGCCTGGTCGGCCGCCGCTACGACATCCTCGACGCCGCCGGCGGCATCGACGGGCGCTTCGACGCGGTATTGCCGAACTACCTGTTCCTCGGCGGCACCCTGGACTACGCGGCCAACGCCATCCGCCTGGATATCGGACGCAACGGCACGGCCCTCGCCAGCGTCGCGCAGACGCCCAACCAGGCGGCGGTCGCTGGTGCCGTGGAAGCGCTCGGCGCCGGCAACCCGGTCTACGAAAGCCTGCTCCTGTCGGAAAACGCCGCAACCGCCCAACGGGCCTTCCAGCAATTGTCCGGGGAAATCTACCCGGCGCTCGCCGGCCTGTTGCTCAACGACAGCCGCTATCTGCGCGACAGCGTCGGCGAACGCCTGCGCCAGACCAGCGACGGCGAGGCCGGCGGGGAGGCTCCCGAAGGCTGGTTCAAGGCGCTCGGCTCCTGGGGCAAGAGCGCCGATGGCAGCCACGGCAGCGAAGGCTACCGGCATTCGGTCGGCGGCTTCCTGCTCGGCGTCGACAGCCAGGTCGCCAGCGACACGCGCCTCGGCCTGGTGGCCGGCTACAGCAACAGCTCGCTGAACATGGACAGCAGCCTGCAATCCTCCGCCAGCATCGACAGCTACCACCTCGGCGCCTACCTCGGCCGGCAATTGCAGCAATGGCGCCTGAGCCTCGGCGCGGCGCACGCCTGGCACCGCGCCGAGGTCAAGCGCGACCTGCAATACGGCGCCGTGGCCGGCAAGCAGAAGGCCAAGCTCGACGCACAGAGCAGCCAGTTGTTCGCCGAGGCCGCCTACGCGCTGGGCTGGCGCAGCCTGGAGCTGGAACCCTTCGCCGGGCTGGCCTACGTGCACGTCGCCAGCGATGACTTCCGCGAACGCGGTAGCGCCGCGGCCCTGGAGGGTGGCGACGACAACCTGGACGCCGCCTTCACCACCCTGGGCCTGCGCGCGAAACGGCATTTCGAGCTGGATGCCGAACGCCGCCTGGCGCTCTCCGGCACCCTCGGCTGGCGCCACAATCTGAGCGACACCACCCCGCAACGCCACCTGGCGTTCGCCAGCGGCAGCCAGCCATTCAGCGTGGAAAGCGTGGCCCTGTCCCGCGACGCCGCGCTGCTCGGCGTCGACGCCAGCCTTGCGGTGAATCGCGAAGTGAGCGTGCGGCTGGGCTACAACGGCCTGCTGGGCAGCCGCGAGAAGGACCATGGCGTCGGACTGGCCGTCGACTGGCGTTTCTGACTTCGGTTACGAGGGCATGCCGTCCGTTGGATGGGTTCCGGCGGGCGGCAAGGGGAAAAAGCCACTTCATTGCCCTCGGTCACGAAACCGCTGCAAATATGAGAAAAAGACCTAACTAAAGGATTCATGCGAAATGCATAGCGCTATACTGTCCATCCAGCGCTGTACTATCCCTTCCAGCGCTGATCGCGACCCGGTGCCCGCACCACCGTGCCGCACGAGCCCCGGAGATCCGCACCTCCGGGGCTCACCTTTTGCTCCTCTCGCGCCCTCCTTCCCCGGCTGAGCCCCTCCCCCTGCAAATCCGCGACGAATGGCCGCAATCCGGCAATCCGATGAACGAGCGGCCGAACGGCGGGCGCCCAGGCTGCCGGCGCACAGTCGCGGAACGGGTCAGGCCTGGCGGAAGAAGATCATGCCGAACAGCACCGCCAGGGCGCTGAGGAACGACAACCCGGTTTGCCCCAGGACCACCAGGATCGCGGCCGCCGCCGTGCTCAGCGCATGCCAGCCCCAGAGCAGGCACGACAGGTTGAGGACGATGCCGGCCAGGGCCAGGTGACGCTTGCGGCTGCGCCTGAGCAGGCCGGCCAGGCCCAGCACCAGGCCGCAGGTCGATACCGCGAAGACCGCCAGCAAGGCGGCGAACAGGCCGAGCAGATGGTTCTCGTCGCTGAGGTCGATCCGCTCGCCGAGCGCCAGCGCCATCACCGCCAGCGCGATGGCGACCCCGGCCAGGGCGAGGAACAGCGACAGGCCGCCCAGCCGCGATTGGCGCAATGGCCGTGCCGGCGGCGCGGCGGCGAGTGTTTCTCCCGTGTGCATGTTCGACCTCCCTGGTCCGAAACCCGCCTCCTCCATGAAGGCATTCGGGCGCGCACAGCATAAAGCGTCGCCCCGCCCAACCGATAGATCGACGAGGCGGGACTTTGGCGGCGGGACAACCGCGAAGACCCGGGGAAAAACCCCGTAACCCGCGCCTTCCAAGCCCCTCCTTGTGTTTCCGCGACATTTCCTTATAAGATCGCGCCTTCCCCTATTTTCCCGCACGTTGCGGTCCCGCCGCAGGTCCAGTCCCGTTTTCTCTCGCGAAAGCCGGCCAGTGCCTCGGCCAGCAGTAAAAATAAAAGGTAGTCAGCGATGAGCGTACGGCACTTTCTCTCGTTTATGGATTACAGCCCCGAAGAGCTGATCGGTCTGATCCGCCGCGGCAGCGAGCTGAAGGACCTGCGCAACCGAGGCGTGCTCTACGAGCCGCTGAAGAGCCGGGTCCTGGGCATGGTCTTCGAGAAGGCTTCGACCCGTACCCGCCTGTCCTTCGAAGCCGGGATGATCCAGCTCGGCGGCCAGGCGATCTTCCTCTCCCCGCGCGACACCCAGCTCGGCCGCGGCGAGCCGATCGGCGACAGCGCCCGGGTCATGTCGCGGATGCTCGACGGCGTGATGATCCGCACCTTCGCCCACGCCACCCTGACGGAATTCGCCGCGCACTCGAAGGTGCCGGTGATCAACGGCCTGTCCGACGACCTGCACCCCTGCCAGTTGCTCGCCGACATGCAGACCTTCCACGAGCACCGCGGCAGCATCCAGGGCAAGACCGTGGCCTGGATCGGCGACGGCAACAACATGTGCAACAGCTATATAGAAGCGGCGCTGAAGTTCGACTTCCAGTTGCGCGTGGCCTGCCCCGAGGGCTACGAGCCGAAGGCCGAGTTCGTCGCCCTTGCCGGCGACCGCCTGCGCGTCGTCCGCGACCCGCGCGAGGCGGTGGCCGGCGCGCACCTGGTGAGCACCGACGTGTGGGCCTCGATGGGCCAGGAAGACGAAGCCGCCGCGCGCATCGCCCTGTTCCGTCCCTACCAGGTGAACGCCGCGTTGCTCGATGGGGCCGCCGACGATGTACTATTCATGCACTGCCTGCCGGCCCACCGCGGCGAGGAAATCAGCGAAGAGTTGCTGGACGACCCGCGCTCGGTAGCCTGGGACCAGGCAGAGAACCGTCTGCACGCGCAGAAGGCCCTCCTCGAATTGCTGATCGAACACGCCCATTACGCCTGAGCCCATGAGCCACGACCTGCTGCTGAACCTGAAAGATCTCGCCTGCGGCTACGCCTCGCAGAAAGTGGTGCAGGACCTCGACCTGCACCTCAATGCCGGAGACATCGGCTGCCTGCTGGGTCCTTCGGGATGCGGCAAGACCACCACCCTGCGCGCCATCGCCGGCTTCGAGCCGGTGCTGGCCGGGCAGATCGAGCTGGGCGGCGAAGTCATCTCGCGTCCCGGCTTCACCCTGGCGCCGGAGAAACGCCGGATCGGCATGGTGTTCCAGGACTACGCGCTGTTCCCCCATCTCAGCGTGGCCGACAATGTCGGCTTCGGCATCCGCAAGCATCCACAACGCGAGCGCCTGGTGCGCGAGCTTCTGGAGCTGGTCAAGCTCGACCACCTCGCCGCGCGCCACCCCCACGAACTCTCCGGCGGCCAGCAACAACGGGTGGCCCTGGCCCGCGCGCTGGCGCCCGAACCGCTGTTGCTGCTGCTCGACGAACCCTTCTCCAACCTCGACGTGGAACTGCGCCGCAGCCTCAGCCAGGAGGTTCGCGAGATCCTCAAGGCACGCGGCACCAGCGCGATCCTGGTGACCCACGACCAGGAAGAAGCCTTCGCCGTCTGCGACCACATCGGCGTGTTCAAGGAAGGTCACCTGGAACAGTGGGACACCCCCTACAACCTCTACCACGAGCCGCTGACGCCCTTCGTCGCCAGCTTCGTCGGCCAGGGCTACTTCATTCGCGGCCAGTTGCTCAGCCCCGATACGGTGCAGACCGAACTCGGCGTGATCCGCGGCAATCGCGCCTACAGCCTGCCTTCCGGCAGCGCGGTAGACGTCCTGCTGCGCCCGGACGACCTGGTGCACGCGCCGCAGGGCGAGCTGAAGGCGCGGATCGTCGGCAAGACCTTCCTCGGCGCCGCCACCCTGTACCGCCTGCAATTGCCCACCGGTACCCAGCTGGAATCGATCTTCCCCAGCCATGCCGACCACCAGCCGGGCGATGACGTCGGTATCCGCGTCGCCGCCGACCACCTGGTGGTGTTCGCCGCCCGGGGCAGCGTCGCCGCGCACCTCGCTCCCGTCCAGGCCTGATACCTCGGCGCCGTTCGGTCGGCGGCGCCTTTCCCTATCGACCGCATAGGTGGAGCCGGACGTCTCCAGCCCCTACAATCGCCCGACGATTCGAGGAGCCTGAACGATGCTGATGGTGATTTCCCCCGCCAAGACCCTGGACTACGAGACCCCGCCGGTCACCCACCGCTTCACCCAGCCGCAATACCTGGACCACGCCCAGGAACTGATCCAGCAACTGCGCCAGCTCACGCCGCTGCAGATCAGCGAACTGATGAAGCTTTCCGACAAGCTCGCCGGCCTGAATGCCGCTCGCTACGCCAGCTGGCATCCGGAGTTCACCCCGGAGAACGCCAAGCAGGCGTTGCTCGCCTTCAAGGGCGATGTCTACACCGGCCTCAACGCGGAAGACTTCGGCGAGGACGATTTCGCCTTCGCCCAGGATCACCTGCGCATGCTCTCCGGTCTCTACGGCGTGCTGCGCCCGCTCGACCTCATGCAGCCCTATCGACTGGAAATGGGCACCCGCCTGGCCAACGCCCGTGGCAAGGATCTCTACGCCTTCTGGGGCGAGCGTATCACCCAGTGGCTGAACGAAGCGCTGGCCGCCCAGGGCGACGATGTGCTGCTCAACCTGGCTTCCAACGAGTACTTCGGCGCGGTGAAGCGCAAGGCGCTGCAAGCGCGGGTCATCGACACCGAGTTCAAGGACCTGAAGAACGGCCAGTACAAGATCATCAGCTTCTACGCCAAGAAGGCTCGCGGCATGATGGCTCGCTACGTGATCCGCGAGCGCCTGCGCGACCCGGCCGGGCTGAAGGACTTCAACGCCCACGGCTATTACTTCAGCGCCGAGCAGTCCGGCCCGGATCAGCTGGTATTCCTCAGGGACGCCCCGCAAGACTGACCTCCCCCGGCCCGCCGCCCTGGCGGGCCGCTCCTCTTTCGGCACGCCGACGCCTCCTGGCGCTGGAGCGTTCGTCCCTCCGAGGCTCTGCTGCGCCGTCTTTCTCCCCGGAAAAGCCCTTGTGGCGAATAGGCCTACTCAACCGTTCGTCTGCAAGTCATGCGGAACTGCATCACATTTTTTCACACCCAGCCCACCTGCTTTTTCCCAATTCGAGGCGGAAATGCCATCTCCGGCGTAATCCATTGGCCATTACCAGCCTCCCGCCATCACATGCAAATTACGATTGCAAAGTGCATGGGTCGAAGATTAAGGAATCCTTAAGGTTTGCTTAAGGCGGTAAAAGCGGCTTCTGTTTCATTCCGGTGACGCGGAACTTTCAGGCGCCATGCATTCTGCAACTAGTGGCCATTGGCAGGCATTTAACGGAAAGGCCATCAAGTTGGTATCAAGTGATATCAAACGGATATTTCCAAATATTTCGCGAGCGGGACAAACGGCCGGAACTTCCCTCGCAGAGAAAACATCCTATCACCGCGATGCCTATCGATAGTTATGGGCAGAGCAACTTGAAACCGTCTCGAATAATCGGACCCCGCTCCGAGGGACAAACTCAACCTGTTGAAATTAAAGGTCTTTAGAAACTTGAATTCTATGGACCGAACTAAAACGAAGCATCCAAGGTCGGGTTATGCACCGTTATTGAAACCCACCTGAAACATTAAAGGGCATGAACTTATAACTTGCCCTATTAGAGTGCCGAACAACTAAGCACTCTATTCGAAACTGCCTGAAGGCGGATCAAGGGCTCTGGATCGGGGCTCGTAGTAACGGCTCGCCAGATAGGGAAGTGGCCATACGGCCACCTCATTAACGGCGCGACAAACAATCGAGGTGAATGCGATGCGAATCAGCATCTTTGGTTTGGGCTATGTCGGTGCAGTATGTGCTGGCTGCCTGTCGGCACGCGGTCATGAAGTCATTGGTGTGGATGTCTCCAGCACCAAGATCGACCTGATCAACCAGGGCAAGTCGCCCATCGTCGAACCGGGCCTGGAAGCGTTGTTGCAGCAAGGCCGGCAGACCGGACGGCTGTCGGGCACCACCGACTTCAAGAAGGCCGTGCTGGACTCCGACGTATCGTTCATCTGCGTCGGCACGCCGAGCAAGAAGAACGGCGACCTGGACCTGGGCTACATCGAGACCGTCTGCCGCGAGATCGGCTTCGCCATCCGCGAGAAGTCCGAACGCCACACCGTGGTGGTGCGCAGCACCGTACTGCCGGGCACCGTCAACAACGTGGTGATCCCGCTGATCGAGGACTGCTCGGGCAAGAAGGCCGGGGTCGACTTCGGCGTCGGCACCAACCCCGAATTCCTCCGCGAGAGCACCGCGATCAAGGACTACGACTTCCCGCCGATGACCGTGATCGGCGAACTGGACAAGCAGACCGGCGACCTTCTCGAGGAAATCTACCGCGAGCTGGACGCGCCGATCATCCGCAAGACCGTCGAGGTCGCCGAGATGATCAAGTACACCTGCAACGTCTGGCACGCCGCCAAGGTCACCTTCGCCAACGAGATCGGCAACATCGCCAAGGCGGTCGGCGTCGACGGCCGCGAGGTGATGGACGTGATCTGCCAGGACCACAAGCTCAACCTGTCGCGCTACTACATGCGTCCCGGCTTCGCCTTCGGCGGCTCCTGCCTGCCCAAGGATGTACGCGCCCTCACCTATCGCGCCAGCCAGCTGGACGTCGAGCACCCGATGCTCGGTTCGTTGATGCGCAGCAACTCCAACCAGGTGCAGAAGGCCTTCGATCTCATCACCAGCCACGACACCCGCAAGGTCGGCCTGCTCGGCCTGTCGTTCAAGGCCGGCACCGACGATTTGCGCGAAAGCCCGCTGGTGGAGCTGGCCGAGATGCTCATCGGCAAGGGCTACGAGTTGCGCATCTTCGACCGCAACGTCGAATACGCGCGTGTCCACGGGGCCAACAAGGAATACATCGAGTCGAAGATCCCGCACGTCTCCTCACTGCTGGTCTCCGACCTCGACGAAGTGGTGGCGAGTTCCGATGTGCTGGTGCTGGGCAATGGCGACGAGCTGTTCGTCGACCTGGTGAACAAGACCCCGAGCGGCAAGAAGCTGGTCGACCTGGTGGGCTTCATGCCGCACACCACCACTGCCCAGGCCGAGGGCATCTGCTGGTAGCGGGCCGCCCCCTGGCCCCGTGAGCCGGTAAAGAACCTCTTTATCGCCCTCGGACCGAAGGCCGTCTCCGCGGCGTGCGCCATAACAACAACAAGCGCACGCCGGCGTCGAGGCCAAGGTCCCCAGCCCGATGGAACTGATGATGGAAACTTACAAACGTGGCCTCGCCGAAGCCACCGGCTGGCTGGTGTTCCTCAGCCTGCTGATGGTGCTCGCGCTGGCAGTGCCGAAGACCGTGTTCGACGCCGACTCCAAGGATTTCATCCTGCTTATCGGCGCCGTCGGCATCTGGCGCTACTCCATGGGCGGCGTGCACTTCCTGCGCGGCATGCTGTTCCTCCACGTGGTCTACCCGTACTACCGCCGGCGCGTGCGCCAGTTGGGCAGCGCGGCCGACCCGTCGCACGTGTTCCTGATGGTCACCAGTTTCCGCATCGACGCCCTGACCACTGCCATGGTCTATCGCTCGGTGATCCGCGAAGCCATCGACAGCGGCTACCCGACCACCGTGGTCTGCTCCATCGTCGAGATGTCCGACGAGGTCCTGGTCCGTTCTCTGTGGGAGAAGATGAACCCGCCGGACCGGGTCAGCCTCGACTTCGTGCGGATTCCCGGCACCGGCAAGCGCGACGGCCTGGCCTATGGCTTCCGCGCGATTTCCCGGCACCTGCCGGACGACGACGCGGTGGTCGCGGTGATCGACGGCGACACCGTGCTCGACCACGGCGTGGTGAAGAAGACCGTGCCCTGGTTCAAGCTCTTCCCCAACGTCGGCGGCCTCACCACCAATGAATTCTGCGAAGTGCAGGGCGGCTACGTGATGAGCGAGTGGCACAAGCTGCGCTTCGCCCAGCGCCACATCAACATGTGCTCGATGGCCCTGTCCAAGCGCGTGCTGACCATGACCGGACGGATGTCGGTGTTCCGCGCCCGGGTGGTGACCAACCCCGAGTTCATCACCGACGTCGAGAACGACCACCTGGAGCACTGGCGCCTGGGTCGCTTCAAGTTCCTCACCGGTGACGACAAGTCCAGCTGGTTCAGCCTGATGCGCCTGGGCTACGACACCTTCTACGTGCCCGACGCGGCGATCAACACGGTAGAGCACCCGCCGGAGAAGAGCTTCATCAAGGCCAGCCGCAAGCTGATGTACCGCTGGTACGGCAACAACCTGCGGCAGAACTCGCGCGCGCTCAAGCTCGGCGCGCGGCGCCTGGGCTGGTTCACCATGCTGGTGCTGTTCGACCAGCGCGTCTCGATGTGGACCAGCCTGCTCGGCCTGGTGGTGGCGATCCTCGCCAGCCTCAAGTACAGCATCGCCTTCCTGCTGGTGTACCTGCTCTGGATCGGCCTCACCCGCCTGGTGCTGACCCTGCTCCTCTCGCTCTCCGGGCACCGCATCGGCCCGGCCTATCCGCTGATCCTCTATTACAACCAGATCGTCGGCGCGCTGGTGAAGATCTACGTGTTCTTCCGCCTCGACCGGCAGTCCTGGACCCGCCAGCCGACCAAGCTGGAGCGCGGCCTGGCCAGCTTCCAGCGCTGGTTCAACGCCTGGTCGTCGCGGGCCATGACCTTCTCTGCCGCCAGCATCTTCGTCGCCGTGCTGCTGACCATCGTATGACCACCGAATCGACTACGGACAACGCCAGGGCCGCGGCCCGCGCGCAAATCGACCCAGATTGGACCGAACAGGACCCGACACCATGAATACAGCCGTCAACGTCAACGTCGTGCACGAATCCGAAGCCCAGCGCCAGTTCGCCCGGGTCAAGCTGCCGGCGCGCATCCGCTACATCGGCGCCAACCGCGAAGGCGTCGACGCACGCCTGCTGGATCTCTCCGCCGGCGGCTTCGCCTTCACCGCGAGCGGCGCGCCGATCCAGCCCGGCGACCTGTACAAGGGCAAGCTGCTGTTCCAGGTCGACAGCATCAGCTTTTCCCTCGAAGTGGAGTTCCAGGTGCGCTCGGTGGACCCCGCCAGCCGCCGGGTCGGCTGCGAGTTCCAGAACCTCAAGCCGCGCGAGGTGGCGGCCCTGCGCTACCTGATCACCTCCTACCTGGCCGGCGAGGTGATCGGCGTCGGCGACATGCTCAATACCCTCCAGCGCGAGAACTTCACCAAGGCCCGCAAGCAGGGCGGCGGCAACGGCGGGATGGGTTTCTTCGGCCGGGTCCGGGCGGTGACCCTGAGCACCGCGATCTTCGTCGTCGGAGTCGGCGCCTTCGCCTTCATCCTCAACCAGATGTACAACCTGTACTTCGTCACCCATGCCGATTCCGGCGTGGTCAGCGTCCCCAACCAGCAGATCACCATGCCCCGCGAGGGCACCGTGCAGAGCCTTCTCGGGCCCAACGCGGAAGTCGCCAAAGGCGCGCCGATCGCCACCTTCTCGGCCAACCTGCTGGACATGCTCAAGGGCAACCTGACCGAGGAGCAGCTCAACCCGGGCAACATCGAGAAGCTCTTCGGCCACCAGATGAAAGGGACCCTGACCAGCCCCTGCGACTGCCGCGTGGTCCAGCAACTGGTAGCCGACGGGCAATACGCCAACAAGGGCCAGGTGATCTTCACCCTCGCGCCGCGCGACAGCGTGGCCAGCATCGAGGCGCGCTTCCCCTACCGCAACGCCGCCGAGCTGGCGCCGGGCACCCGGGTGAACTTCCAGGTCGCCGGCGACGGCGTCAACCGCAGCGGCCGCATCGTCAACACCGCGCCGGTGGACGGCGACCTGTCCTCGGAAATCCGCGTGCAGATCCAGCCCGACCAGCCGCTCGACGCCCAGTACGCCGGCCGCCCGGCCGAGGTCAGCATCGGCGGCCTGCCCGGCCGCACCCTGCTGAACAAGGCCGTGACCCTGGCCACCGCTCGCTGACCGGTACCCGACCATGAAGATGCCCATCCTCCCTCCCCTGCCCCTGGCGTCCCGGCACCTGCTGCTGGCCTCGGCCATCGCCCTGGCCGCCGGCTGCGCCGGGCTGCCCGACCAGCGCCTGGCCCAGGAGGCCCTGGAGCGCGGCGACCTCGCCACCGCCCAGAGCAACTACCAGGCCCTGGCCGCGATGGGTTACGCCGACGCCCAGGTCGGCCTCGCCGACATGCAGGTCGCCAGCGGCGACAGCGCCCAGCAGGCCAAGGCCGAAAAGCTCTACCGCGAGGCCGCGCAGACCTCGCCGCGGGCCCGCGCGCGCCTTGGCAAGTGGCTGGCTGCCAAGCCCGGCGCCAGCGACGCCGAGCACCGCGAGGCCGAGCGCCTGCTCAGCCAGGCCTTCGAACAGGGCGAGGACAGTGCCCTGGTGCCGCTCATCGTGCTCTACCTGCAATACCCGCAGTCCTGGCCGGAAATCGACCCGCAGCAGCGCATCGACCAGTGGCGCGCGCGCGGACTGCCGCAGGCCGACCTGGCGCAGATCATCCTCTACCGCACCCAGGGCACCTACGCCCAGCACCTGGGCGAGATCGAGCAGGTCTGCCAGCGCTGGCTGCGGCGCATGGACGTGTGCTGGTACGAACTGGCCACGGTCTACCAGATGCAGGGCAACGCGGAAAAGCAGAAGGCCCTGCTCGAACAGCTGCGCGCCGCCTACAAGGCCGGCCGGGTGCCCGGAGAGCGGGTCGACTCGGTGGCCGGGGTGCTCGCCGACGGCGAACTCGGCCAGCCCGACCCGCAGACCGCCCAGGCGCTGCTGGAAGAGATCGCGCCGAGCTACCCCGCGGCCTGGGTCAGCCTGGCCAAGCTGCTCTACGACTATCCCGACCAGGGTGACCTGGAAAAGATGCTCGGCTACCTGAAGAACGCCCAGGACGCCGCCCAGCCACGCGCCGAACTGCTCCTCGGGCGCCTCTACTACGACGGCAAGTGGGCGCCGCAGGACCCGCACAAGGCCGAGCGGCACCTGCTCAAGGCCGCCGCCAGCGAACCCCAGGCCAACTACTACCTGGGGCAGATCTACCGCCGCGGCTTCCTCGGCAAGGTCTATCCGCAGAAGGCCGTCGACCACCTGATCCTCGCCGCCCGCGCCGGCCAGGCCAGCGCCGACATGGCCCTGGCCCAGCTCTGGTCGCAGGGCCGCGGCATCCAGCCGAACCGGGTCAACGCCTACGTCTTCGGCCAGCTCGCCGTGCAGCAGCAGGTACCGCAGGCCAGCGACCTGCTCGGGCAGATCGAAGCGCAACTGCCGCCGGCCGAACGCAGCCAGGCGCAGCAATTGCTCAAGCGCGAACAACAGAGCCGCGGCAACAACTGGCAGGCCACCGTCAGCCTGCTGCAGAGCCAGGACTCGCCGATCAACGAAGAAGAGCCAGAAAGCCTATGAACAGCTCCCGTTCCGTCAACCCGCGGCCGTCCTTCGCGCCGCGCGCCCTGTCCCTGGCCATCGCCCTGCTGCTCGGCGCGCCGGCGTTCGCCGCCAACAGCGGCGAGGCGCCGAAGAACTTCGGCCTGGACGTGAAGATCACCGGCGAATCGGAAAACGATCGCGACCTCGGCACCGCTCCCGGCGGCACCCTCAACGACATCGGTATCGACCTGCGGCCCTGGGCCTTCGGCCAGTGGGGCGACTGGAGCGCCTACTTCATGGGCCAGGCGGTGGCCGCCACCGACACCATCGAGACCGACACCCTGCAATCGGACACCGACGACGGCAACAACAGCCGCAACGACGGTCGCGAGCCGGACAAGAGCTACCTCGCCGCACGCGAATTCTGGGTCGACTACGCCGGCCTCACCGCCTACCCCGGCGAGCACCTGCGCTTCGGCCGCCAGCGCCTGCGGGAAGACAGCGGCCAGTGGCAGGACACCAACATCGAGGCGCTGAACTGGAGCTTCGAGACCACCCTGCTCAACGCCCACGCCGGGGTCGCCCAGCGTTTCAGCGAATACCGCACCGACCTCGACGAACTGGCTCCGGAGGACAAGGACCGCACCCATGTGTTCGGCGACATCTCCACCCAGTGGGCGCCGCACCACCGCATCGGCGTGCGCATCCACCACGCCGACGACAGCGGCCACCTGCGCCGCCCCGGCGAGGAAGTCGACAACCTCGACAAGACCTATACCGGCCAGCTCACCTGGCTCGGCATCGAGGCTACCGGCGATGCCTACAACTATCGTTCGAGCATGCCGCTGAACTACTGGGCCAGCGCCACCTGGCTGACCGGCGACCGCGACAACCTGACCACCACCACGGTCGACGACCGGCGCATCGCCACCGGCAAGCAGAGCGGCGACGTCAATGCCTTCGGCGTCGACCTCGGCCTGCGCTGGAACATCGACGAGCAGTGGAAGGCCGGCGTCGGCTACGCCCGTGGCAGCGGCGGTGGCAAGGACGGCGAGGAGCAGTTCCAGCAGACCGGTCTGGAGAGCAATCGCTCCAACTTCACCGGCACCCGCTCGCGCGTGCACCGCTTCGGCGAAGCCTTCCGCGGCGAACTGAGCAACCTCCAGGCAGCCACCCTGTTCGGCTCCTGGCAACTGCGCGAGGACTACGACGCGAGCCTGGTCTACCACAAGTTCTGGCGCGTCGACGACGACTCCGACATCGGCACCAGCGGCATCAACGCCGCCCTGCAACCGGGCGAGAAGGACATCGGCCAGGAACTCGACCTGGTGGTGACCAAGTACTTCAAGCAAGGCCTGCTGCCGGCCTCGATGAGCCAGTACGTCGACGAGCCCTCGGCGCTGATCCGCTTCCGCGGCGGCCTGTTCAAGCCGGGCGATGCCTACGGGCCGGGCACCGACTCGACCATGCACCGCGCCTTCGTCGACTTCATCTGGCGCTTCTGAGCCCCGCGAGGAAACCGGACATGCTCGACATTTCCCTTTCGATCCCCCACCGCCGGCTCCCGCGCCTGCGCCCGCTGGCCGCGGCAGTGCTCGGCGCGGTACTGCTGCACGGCCAGGCGTGGGCGGCGCAACCGGTGGAGAAACCGCAGCCGGTCCCGGCGCAGGCCAGCAACGAGCCGGGCCTGACCCAGGGACTGAAGGAAACCGGCAACTACACGGTGACCACCGCGCCGGCCGAGCCGCTGCACCTGGACCCGCCGAAACTGCCCGACCTCTCCGGCTACACCGCCGCCGCGGTGGAAGCCAAGATCGTGCGCAAGCCGGGTGGCCGCGCCAGCGTGCAGCGGATGGTCCAGCAGCAGCCGCTGAAGGAGTTCACCGGTGGCAGCAACCGCCTCGCCGAATGGGTCAAGCGCCAGCGCCAGATGCCCCAGGCGATCTTCATCGAAGGCGGCTACGTGAACCTCGCCCAGCTCGCCGGCAAGCTTCCCGCCAGCGCGCTGGAACAGGTCGAGCCGGGGGTGTTCGTCGCCCGCCTGCCTATCGTGGTCAGCCAGGGCGCGACCCTCGACATCGACAAGCAGGTCAAGGAACTGCGCCTGTCCCAGGAGCGCGGCGCGTTCCTGGTCAACGACGGCATGCTGTTCGTCCGCGACAGCAAGGTCACCGGCTGGAGCGAATCGAAGAAGGAGCCGGCCTGGTTCAAGACGCCCAACGAGTTCCGTCCGTTCCTGATCTCCTGGGGCGGCGCCGAGGTGTACCTGAGCAACAGCACCTTCACCAGCTTCGGCTACAACGCCTCCAAGGCCTACGGCATCTCCATCTCGCAGTACAGCCCGGGCATGGACAAGCAGATGAAGCGCCCGCGCCCCAAGGGCTGGGTGATCGACTCGACCATCGTCGACAGCTGGTACGGCTTCTATTGCTACGAGGCCGACGACCTGGTGGTGAAGGGCAACACCTACCGCGACAACATCGTCTACGGCATCGACCCGCACGACCGTTCGCACCGCCTGATCATCGCCGACAACACCGTCCACGGGACCAGGAAGAAGCACGGCATCATCGTCTCGCGGGAAGTCAACGACAGCTTCATCTTCAACAACCGCAGCTACGAGAACAAGCTTTCCGGGATCGTCCTCGACCGTAACAGCGAGGGCAACCTGGTGGCCTACAACGAGGTCTATCGCAACCATTCCGACGGCATCACCCTCTACGAGAGCGGCGACAACCTGCTCTGGGGCAACCAGGTCCTGGCCAACCGCCGCCACGGCATCCGCGTGCGCAACAGCGTGAACATCCGCCTCTACGAGAACCTCGCGGCGGGCAACCAGCTGATCGGCGTGTACGGCCACATCAAGGACCTCACCAACACCGACCGCAACATCGCCCTCGACCCGTTCGACACCAAGGTCTCGCTGATCGTGGTCGGCGGCAAGCTCGCCGGCAACGGCTCCGGCCCGCTCTCGGTGGATTCGCCGCTGAGCCTCGAACTGTACCGGGTGGCGATGCTCGCCCCGACCAAATCCTCCGGCATCAGCCTGCCCGGCGTTCTCGGCGAGAAGCAGGACCAGATCCTCGACCTGCTGGTGCGCCAGGACAAGGCGGTGCTGATCGACCCCGTGGAAAGCCAGGCCGAACTCCAGGACTGAGGACCCAGACGCATGAAAACCCGCACTTCCCGACTGTTCCGCCTGAGCGCCCTGGCCGCCGGCCTCTGCCTGGCCCAGGCAGCCCTGGCCGCCGACCCCGGCGCGGCGCCGAGCTACCAGGCGCTGCCGGCCGGCAACCTGTGCCCGGCCGCCGCCGACGACTCGCGCTACAACACCAAGTACCTGGGCTTCTTCACCCACCTGGTGCAGGCCCAGGACGACTGGCTGTTCCGCACCACCTACGACCTGCGTACCGACTTCGGCACCAGCGCCGAAGGCTGGCGCGAACTCCGCGCACTGCGCGACGAACTCAAGCGCAAGGGCATCGAGCTGGTGGTGGTCTACCAGCCGACCCGCGGCCTGGTGAACCGCGAGAAGCTCAGTCCGGCGGAAAAGGCCGGCTTCGACTACGAGCTGGCGAAGAAGAACTACCTGGCGACCATCGCCCGCTTCCGCCAGGCCGGCATCTGGACCCCGGACTTCTCGCCGCTGTTCGACGAGAAGGAGGAGCACGCCTACTACTTCAAGGGCGACCACCACTGGACTCCCCATGGCGCCCGGCGCAGCGCGAAGATCGTGGCCGAGACGCTGAAGCAGGTGCCCGGCTTCGAGGAGATCCCGAAGAAGCAGTTCGAAAGCAAGCGCGTCGGCCTGCTGTCCAAGCTCGGCACCTTCCACAAGGCCGCCGCGCAACTCTGCGGCAACAGCTACGCCACCCAGTACGTCGACCGCTTCGAGACCGAGCCGGTGGGCGCCAGCGACAGCGGCGACCTGTTCGGCGACGGCGGCAACCCGCAGATCGCCCTGGTCGGCACCTCCAACAGCGGCCCGGCCTACAACTTCGCCGGCTTCCTGGAGGAGTTCAGCGGCGCCGACATCCTCAACAACGCGGTGTCCGGCGGCGGCTTCGACAGTTCGCTGCTGGCGTACATGACCAGCGAGGAATTCCACAAGAACCCGCCGAAGATCCTCATCTGGGAATTCGCCACCCACTACGACATGGCGCAGAAGAGCTTCTACCGCCAGGCCATGCCGCTGGTGGACAACGGCTGCTCCGGCCGGAAGACCGTGCTCAGCCGCAAGGTCAAGCTGCGCCAGGGCCGCAACGAGGTGCTGCTGAACAGCGCCGCGCTACCGATCCGCAGCGGCAGCTACGTCGCCGACGTGACCTACAGCGACCCTTCGGTACACGAGTTGAAGAACACCATCTGGTACATGAACGGCCGCCGCGAGCAGTTGAAGATCGAGCAGTCGAAAGCCGTCGATACCGGCGGCCGCTACGTCTTCCAGCTGCGCAACGACAGCGACTGGGCCGACCAGCAGTTCCTTTCCCTGGAAATCGAAGCGCCGGAGGACATGCCCCAGGGCCTGGAGGTCCAGGCCAGCATCTGCCAGGCGGCGCCCGCCAAGGCCAGCCAGTCGGTGGCCGGGAGGTAAACGATGAAAACGTCCCACCTGATCCGTATCGCCCTGCCCGGCGCCCTCGCCGCGGCATTGCTCGCCAGCCAGGTCAGCCAGGCCGCCGACCTGGTACCCCCGCCCGGCTACTACGCGGCGGTCGGCGAGCGCAAGGGCAGCGCCGGCAGTTGCCCCGCGGTGCCGCCGCCGTATACCGGCAGCCTGGTCTTCACCAGCAAGTACGAAGGCTCCGATTCGGCGCGGGCGACCCTCAACGTCAAGGCGGAGAAGACCTTCCGCTCGCAGATCAAGGACATCACCGACATGGAGCGCGGCGCCACCAAGCTGGTCACCCAGTACATGCG
Source organism: Pseudomonas sp. 2VD (assembly GCF_005503585.1). NCBI lineage: Bacteria > Pseudomonadati > Pseudomonadota > Gammaproteobacteria > Pseudomonadales > Pseudomonadaceae > Pseudomonas > Pseudomonas sp. 2VD. Next base: position 2,358 of record NZ_SCND01000070.1, on the reverse strand, counting down.
CAGCGGCCGCGACGGCGACCTGGCCTGCGCACTGAACTGGATGAGCGCCTGGGCCCGCGCCGGCGCCCTGCAGAGCGACGACTTCAACCACACCGGCAAGTCCATGCGCAAATGGGCGCTGGGCAGCCTCTCCGGCGCCTACATGCGCCTGAAGTTCTCCAGCTCGCGGCCGCTCGCGGCCCACGCCGAGCAGAGCCGGGAAATCGAGGACTGGTTCGCCCGGCTCGGCACCCAGGTAGTCCGCGACTGGAGCGGCCTGCCGCTGAAGAAGATCAACAACCATTCCTACTGGGCGGCCTGGTCGGTGATGTCCACCGCGGTGGTGACCAACCGCCGCGACCTCTTCGACTGGGCGGTGAGCGAGTTCAAGGTCGCCGCCAACCAGGTCGACGAGCAGGGCTTCCTGCCCAACGAACTCAAGCGCCGCCAGCGCGCCCTCGCCTACCACAACTATGCGCTGCCGCCGCTGGCGATGATCGCCGCGTTCGCCCAGGTCAACGGCGTCGACCTGCGCCAGGAGAACCACGGCGCCCTGCAGCGCCTGGCCGAGCGGGTGATGAAGGGGGTCGACGACGAGGAAACCTTCGAGGAGAAGACCGGCGAGGACCAGGACATGACCGACCTCAAGGTCGACAACAAGTACGCCTGGCTGGAGCCCTACTGCGCCCTCTACCGCTGCGAGCCGAAGATGCTCGAGGCGAAGAAGGACCGCGAGCCGTTCAACAGTTTCCGCCTCGGCGGCGAAGTGACGCGGGTGTTCAGCCGCGAAGGGGGAAGTTGAGGGCGTGGCGGGAAGCGGGCGCACAGGCCGGGGGCCACGCGCCCCTCTACCCCGCTCGCCGACCAGGCGTCCCACCAGGCGCCACACCCCGACCCATGCGCGACAGACGCGGGCGGGCGCAACACCTTAGGCAACACCACGGGGAGGAAAACGGCGGGTCGTCCCGCCTTTCCTCGAGCGCTCCAGGGCGCGGAAAGGCAGGGCCGACCTGAATGGTTGACGCTCTAGAGAGAGAGACGGCATGGTCTTTTCTTCAAACGTGTTCCTGTTCCTGTTCCTGCCGGTCTTTCTCGGCCTGTACTACCTGAGCGGCGAACGTTACCGGAACCTGCTGCTGCTGATCGCCAGCTACGTGTTCTACGCCTGGTGGCGGGTGGACTTCCTCCTGCTGTTCGCCGGGGTCACCGTCTTCAACTACTGGATCGGCCTGCGCATCGGCGCCGCCGGCGTACGCACCAGGGCCGCGCAACGCTGGCTGATCCTCGGCGTGGTGGTCGACCTCTGCGTGCTCGGCTACTTCAAGTACGCCAACTTCGGCGTCGACAGCCTCAACGAGATCATCACCTCGTTCGGCATGCAGCCGTTCGTGCTGACCCACATCCTGCTGCCGATCGGCATCTCCTTCTACACCTTCGAGTCGATCAGCTACATCATCGACGTCTACCGCGGCGATACCCCGGCGACCCACAACCTGATCGACTTCGCCGCCTTCGTCGCGATCTTCCCGCACCTGATCGCCGGCCCGGTGCTGCGCTTCAAGGACCTGGTCGACCAGTTCAACCACCGCACCCACACTGTCGACAAGTTCGCCGAAGGCTGCACCCGCTTCATGCAGGGCTTCGTCAAGAAGGTGTTCATCGCCGACACCCTGGCCGCCCTCGCCGACCACTGCTTCGCCCTGCAGAACCCGACCACCGGCGACGCCTGGCTCGGCGCCCTGGCCTACACCGCGCAGCTCTACTTCGACTTCTCCGGCTACAGCGACATGGCCATCGGCCTCGGCCTGATGATGGGCTTCCGCTTCATGGAGAACTTCAACCAGCCCTACATCAGCCAGTCGATCACCGAGTTCTGGCGGCGCTGGCACATCAGCCTGTCGACCTGGCTGCGCGACTACCTCTACATCAGCCTGGGCGGCAACCGCGGCAGCACCTTCCAGACCTACCGCAACCTGTTCCTGACCATGCTCCTCGGCGGCCTGTGGCACGGCGCCAACTTCACCTACATCATCTGGGGCGCCTGGCACGGCATGTGGCTGGCGATCGAGCGGGCCCTCGGAGTGAACGCCGCGCCGCGCGTGCTCAACCCTTTGAAGTGGGCGTTCACCTTCCTCCTGGTGGTGATCGGCTGGGTGATCTTCCGCGCCGAGAACCTGCAGGTCGCCTGGCGCATGTACGAAGCCATGTTCAGCTTCGGCACCTGGCAGCTCTCCGAACTGAACCGCGCCAGCCTCACCGGCCTGCAGGTCGGCACCCTGGTCCTGGCCTACCTGGTGCTGGCGTTCTTCGGCCTGCGCCAGTTCTACAACCAGCCATTGCAGACCAAGGCGCCCAAGGCCGCGGCGAACAGCGACGAAG
>NZ_SCND01000006.1:0-42955 GCF_005503585.1 Pseudomonas sp. 2VD | reverse complement strand
GCATCTGCCACAGGCAGAAGATCGCCAGCAGCGAGGCAGCTCCGGCGTCGAACTGGCCGCTCACCGCGCAGTAGCCGACCACCGGCGGCATCGCCCCGGAGAGGCTGCCGACCAGCGTGCCGTACTGCGAACGACGCTTGAACCACAGGCTGTACAGGCCGACGTAGACGAAGTAGCCGAAGCCGGCCAGCGCGGTGGTCAGCGGGTTGGTCCACCACCACAGCAGGCCGAAGCCGGCGACCCCGAGGACCAGGCCGTGGGCCAGGGCAGCCTTCAGCGAGATCTGCCCGGTCACGGTGACCCGCCCGCGGGTCCGCTCCATGTGCCGGTCGATGTCGCGGTCGATGCAGTTGTTCAGCACGCACCCACTGGCGACCACCAGCGACAGGCCGATGACCGTGGCCAGCAACAGCATCGGCTCGACGCTGCCGCGGGCGGCGAGGAAGTATCCCCCCGCCACCGCGATCAGGTTGCCGAAGATGATTCCCGGCTTGGCCACCAGGAGATAGCGTTTCAGCTTCACGTCATGGCCCTCAGGGCATCGGCATCATCAGCATGTCGGCGCTGAAGATGATCCACAGCGAGAGACCGACCACCAGCAGGATGACGATCACCGTGAAGATGAACGCCATCACATTCCAGCGCCCTTCCGACGACATGTTCATGTGCAGGAAGCAGATCAGGTGCACCACCACCTGCACCAGGCCGAGGACGACCATGGTGAGGATGGTCGCGTGGCGCGAGAAGCCGCCGTCCATGACCATGTAGAACGGGATCGCGGTGAGGATCACCGAGAGCACGAAGCCGATCGCGTAGGAACCCAGGCTGCCGTGGCCGGCGCCGTGGTTGTCGTGTGCAGCGCTGCTCATTACAGGGCCCCCATCAGGTAGACGACGGTGAAGACGCAGATCCAGACGATGTCGAGGAAGTGCCAGAACAGGCTCAGGCACATCATCCGGGTGTTGTTCTGCGCGGTGAGGCCGCGGGTCCAGATCTGCGCCATCAGCACCAGCATCCACAGCAGGCCGGCGCTGACGTGCAAGCCGTGCATGCCGACCAGGGTGAAGAAGGACGACAGGAAGGCGCTGCGGCTCGGGCCGAAGCCTTCGGCGATCAGGTGGTGGAACTCGTTGATCTCCATGCCGATGAACGCGGCGCCGAGCAGGAAGGTGACCCCGAGCCAGGCGATCGCCTGGCCCTTGACGCCCTTGTGCGCGGAGAGCATGGCCAGGCCGTAGGTGCAGCTGGAAACCAGCAGGATGGCGGTTTCCACCAGCACGTAGGGCAGCTCGAAGATGTCCTTGCCGCTGGGGCCGCCGGCGGTGTGGTGAACCAGCACCGCGTAGGTGGCGAAGACGCTGGCGAACAGCACGCAGTCGGTCATCAGGTAGAGCCAGAAACCGAATACGGTGTTGCCGCCGCTATCGTGTGCATGATCCTGGTCGTGGCCCACTTCGTGGGCGTCGGCCAGATGCTTGTTCAATACTGCCGTCGACATGGTTCAGACCTGCTTGGCGAGTTGCTGGAAACGGGCGCTTTCGATCTTCTCGATCTCTTCGGGCTGGACGTAGTAGTCGACGTCCTGGTTGTAGCTGCGCACGATGAAGGAGCCGATCATGCCGACGAAGCCGACCGCCATGAGCCACCAGATATGCCAGATGGCGGCGAAGCCGAAGACGAAGGCGAACACGGCGATGGAGAAGCCCGCGGCGGTGTTCTTCGGCATGTGGATCGGCTGGTAGGCCGGCAGCTTGCGGTAGGCGGTGCCGGCCTTCTTCATGTCGTGGAAGGCATCCACGTCCTGTACCTTCGGCAGCTCGGCGAAGTTGTAGAACGGCGGCGGCGAGGAAGTGGCCCATTCCAGGGTGCGGCCTTCCCACGGGTCGCCATTGACGTCGGCCAGTTGCTTGCGGTTGCGGACCGAGACGAACAGCTGGATCAACTGGCAGGCAATGCCGCAGAAGATCAGCACGGCGCCGAAGAACGCGACCACCAGGTAGGGCTTCCACAGCGGGTTGTCGTAGTGGTTCAGGCGACGGGTCATGCCCATGAAGCCGAGGATGTAGAGCGGCATGAAGGCCATGTAGAAGCCCACCAGCCAGCACCAGAAGGAGCGCTTGCCCCACTTCTCGTCGAGGGTGAAGCCGAACGCTTTCGGGAACCAGAAGGCGAAGCCGGCCAGGTAGCCGAACACCGCGCCGCCAATGATGGTGTTGTGGAAGTGGGCGATCAGGAACAGGCTGTTGTGCAGCAGGAAGTCCGCGCCCGGGATGGCCAGCAGGACGCCGGTCATGCCGCCGATGGTGAAGGTCACCATGAAGCCCAGGGTCCACAGGATCGGCGTGCTGAAGCGCAGGCGACCCTTGTAGATGGTGAACAGCCAGTTGAACAGCTTCACCCCGGTGGGGATCGAGATCAGCATGGTGGCCACGCCGAAGAAGCCGTTGACGTCACCGCCCGAACCCATGGTGAAGAAGTGGTGCAGCCACACGGTGAAGCCGAGGAAGGTGATCGCGGCGCTGGCCCAGACCATCGACTTGTAGCCGAACATGCGCTTGCCGGCGAAGGTCGCGGTGACCTCGGAGAAGATACCGAAGGCCGGCAGGATCAGGATGTACACCTCGGGATGGCCCCAGGCCCAGAAGAGGTTGATGTACATCATGGCGTTGCCGCCAAGCTCGTTGGTGAAGAAGTGCATGTCCAGGTAGCGGTCGAGCGACAGCAGGCCCAGCGCAGCGGTGAGGATCGGGAACGAGGCGACGATCAGGATGTTGGCGAAGGTGCAGGTCCAGGTGAAGATCGGCATCTGCATCAGCTTCATGCCCGGGGCACGCATCTTGAACACGGTGACCAGGAAGTTGATCCCCGTGAGCAACGTGCCCATCCCGGATATCTGTAGCGCCCAGATGTAGTAGTCCACCCCTACCCCGGGGCTATAGGCCAGCTCCGACAGCGGCGGATAGGCCACCCAGCCGGTACGGGCGAATTCGCCCAGGCCCAGCGACACGTTGACCAGCATGGCGCTGACCACGAGCAGCCAGAAGCTCAGCGAGTTGAGGAAGGGGAACGCCACGTCGCGCGCGCCGATCTGCAGCGGCACGGCCAGGTTCATCAGGCCGGTCATGAACGGCATGGCCATGAAGATGATCATGATCACGCCATGCGCGGTGAAGATCTGGTCGTAGTGCTCCGGCGGCAGGTAGCCGTGGTTGGCGCCTTCGGCCAGGGCCAGCTGGCCGCGCATCATGATCGCGTCGGCGAAGCCGCGGACCAGCATGACCAGGGCGACGACGATGTACATCACGCCGATCTTCTTGTGGTCGACCGAGGTCAGCCACTCGGTCCACAGGTAGGTCCACTTGCGGTAGTAGGTGATCGCACCGACCACGCCGAGGCCCAGCAGGGCGACGACAGCCAGTGTGACCATGACGATGGGCTCGTGGTAAGGCACGGCCGAGAGTGTCAGTTTCCCGAACATCTGCGCTTACTCCTGGGTACTCGGTTGCATGTGCATGTCCTTCATGTCTTTCATGCCCTGCATGGCTTGCATGTCCATGTCCTGCATGTCGTGACCGGTCATGGCGGCTTCGTGCTCAGCCCCGGCGTGCTCGCCGTGCGCGGCACCCTTGGCGTCGCCGTGGTGCTCGTACTTAGTGAGGATGTGGCCGAACAGTTCCGGGCTGACCGAAGAGAAGTAGGTCGGCGGAACGTTCTCGCTCGGCTTGACCAGCTCCGGATAGGTGCCGATCGACAGGCTGGCCGGTGCCGCCTTGACCTTGGCGACCCAGTCCTGGAAGCCCTGCTCGGAGGTGGCGATGGCCTTGAAGCGCATGCCGGAGAAACCGCCGCCGCTGTAGTTCGCGGAGATACCGTCGAACACGCCTTCTTCGTTGGCGATCAGGTGCAGCTTGGTCATCATCCCGGCCATCGAGTAGATCTGGCTGCCCAGCTGCGGGATGAAGAACGAGTTCATCACCGAATCCGAGGTGATCTGGAAATTCACCGGGGTGTCTTTCGGGAAGGCGATCTCGTTGACCGTGGCGATACCCTGCTCCGGATAGATGAACAACCACTTCCAGTCCAGCGAAACGGCCTGGATGGTGACCGGCTTGACCTCGGAGTCCAGCGGACGGTACGGGTCGAGCTTGTGGGTGCTTTCCCAGGTGATCCAGCCGAGGATCGCGATGATCACGCAGGGCACCAGCCAGACCACCGCCTCGATGCGGTTGGAGTGGTGCCAGTCCGGCTTGTACTCGGCCTGGGTGTTCGAGGCGCGGTACTTCCAGGCGAACGCCAGGGTCATCACGATCACCGGGATGACCACGATCAGCATCAGCAGGGTCGCGGTAATGATCAGGGTGCGCTCGTCCATGCCCACCTGCCCTTTCGGGTTGAACAGGGTCATGTCGCAGCCGCCGAGCAGCAGCGCGGGCGCCAGGGAAAGCCATTTCAATGCGGCAAACGGGTTTGCTTTGGTCATCTTCCGGCCTTAATCGATGGAAGGAGCGAGTGGTCGCTCATGGATGTCTCCTTGCAAGGCTTGTGGCGGAGACCGCTGGCTTCAGCCAGTTCCAGACATGCAGTCGCCACCGGGGTACGGAACGGCCATTGCCCGGCCACGGGAGAAGGCAAGCGGATACCTTTCCCGATTCCGGTGACGGACTCGTTCCACGCGCTGAGTCGTTCCTTGATGAACAGCGTTTTCGAAGCTGTGCCGGAAGAGGCCAAGGGCGGCCAAGGCACGTGCATGCCTGGGCGAGAAGGATTGCCCTTCCCGCCGGGTGATCAGGTCGCAGTTATCGGTCGGCTATTTGTTGTGCAACAGGCAAGGCAGGAACCCATTTATCGCGATGCGGAGCAGAGACTCGCGCGACGCTCGTTGGACCGAAACTGAGCGTCAGTTATTACAATTCATTTCAGCTGAGGAGCCTATGACACATCTTGCAATAGACTTTCTCAAACATAGATAAAGTAGGGCTTTTACCTGCCTGCGACAGGTTGTCGCAGGTCATACCCTAGCACAACAGTTGGAATACGCGAATATTCTTCGCTTCGAGCAGCATAGCGCAAGGAAATCGCCCCCGCGCCAGTATCGTGACCCGAGAGTCAGTGTCTATCGGCCTGCAACTGTACCCCTGCCGTTCGTCCAGATGCGCCAACTGTATCCGCCGCCGGGCCGGCGCTAACGCGCAGGCGCCAGAGCAGCGCGGCGGCCAGCAGGGCGCTGGCTCCGGCCACCAGCATAGCCAGACGGAAGCCCTCGGCCAGCGCGGCCGGCAGCTCGGCGTCGAGCCCCGCCAGGGAACCAGGCAAGCGATGGGCCGTGAACGCCTGGGTGGCGAGCCGTTGCGCATCGGCAATCCCCAGCTCCTCCAGCCGATCGCCCAGGACGACGATCGCCCGCCCGCTCAGCAGCGCTCCCAGCAACGCGATGCCGACGGCCATGCCGGCCTGGCGCAGGGTATTCATGGTCGCCGAGGCCATCCCGGAACGCTCGCGGGCCACGCTCGCCATGACCGCCAGACCGGTGCCGGGAACGGCCAGGCCCATGCCCAGGCCGAGCGCCACCAGCAACAGGCCGACCCAGGGATACGCGGTTCCCGTACCGCAAGCGGCCAGCGCCAGCATGGCCAGGCCGATCACCAGGTAGCCCAGCACCAGCAGGCGTCGCAGCGGTACGTGCCGCTGCAACCGGCCGAACAGCATGGACAGTGCGCCCATGGCGAGGAACTGCGGCGCCAGGTAGAAGCCGGCCTGCTGCGCCGAGGCACCCTGCACCTGCTGGAAGAACAGGGAGAGGAAGAACAGGCTGGCGTAGCCGGAAAAACCGAGGACGAACGAGGCCAGGTTGCAGACGGCGAACCCGGCCTGGCGGAACAACCCCAGGGGCAGCAGCGGTCGGGCGGTCCGCCGCTCGACGAAGAGGAAGCCAAGCAGGCCGACCCCGGCCAGGAGCAGCGCCGGCCAGGCCGTGGGAGACAACCAGCCGCCCTCTCCCGCGGCGATCAGGGCGTAGGTCAACGCCCCCAGCCAGACCACGCTGAGCAGCTGCCCCAGGGGATCGAAGGCGGCGTGCTCGGGGTGCGCGGTTTCCTCGATGCCCCACAGGCCCAGGGCGAGCGCCAGCAGGCCGAGCGGCAGGTTGATCAGGAAGATGCTCTGCCAGCCGGCGTGCTCCACCAGCAGGCCGCCGAGCAGCGGGCCGAGGATCAGCGACAGCGCGCTGAAGGAGGTCCAGCCGCCGATCACCTGGGCGCGCTGGCCGGGATCGTGGAAAGCCTGGGTAAGGATCGACAGCGCGCCGGGTATCAACAGCGCCCCGGCGATGCCCTGGACCGCGCGTCCGAACAGCAGCAGCGGCAGCGAGGTGGCCAGCGCGCAGAGCAGCGAACCGAAGCTGAACAGGCCGACCCCGAGCAGCCAGGTCAGCTTGCGACCGTAGCGGTCGCTCAGCGGTCCGGAAGACAGCATGAAGGCGCTCAGGCACAGCGCATAGGCGTCGACCACCCACTGCAGGCCGGCTAGGTCGGTATCCAGGGCGTACTGCAGCGTCGGCAGGGCGAGGTTGACGATGCTGATGTCGAGCGAGGCGATGAAGGTTCCCAGGTAAATGGCGGCGACCAGGGCGACACGACGCGAAGGGTTCATGGAGTACTCCGATGAGAGGGCGCTGGCCCAGGAATAATCCATTGACCGACGGTCAGTCAATAAATATCGCGAAACATTCTCATCTTCCTGTCATGCCTCGTCTTCCCCTCCACGCTCTTTTACACTGCGGCCAACCCAACCACCGGACCCGCGCTCCATGCCCGATCGCCACGCCGAACAGCCTGCCCGCCAACCGCGCACCAAGCCTGCGGAGGTTCGTCTCGAGGAACTGATGGCGGCGGCGCAGCAACTGTTCCTAGACAAGGGTGTGGACGCCACCACCATCAGCGACATCGTCGCTGCCGCGGGGGTCGCCAAGGGTACCTTCTATCACTACTTCCAAGCCAAGACCGACATCCTCCTGGCCCTGCGCGAGCGCTTCACCCAGGCTTTCCAGCAGCGCATCGCGAATGCCGTCGAGGCCTGTCCGGCGAACGACCATCCCGGCCGCCTGCGCGCCTGGACCGAGAGCGGCCTGGCGGGCTACCTGGAGGGCTACCGGCTGCACGATGTGGTCTACAGCGAGCACCATCACCACCAGCGCGGCAACCAGGAGCGCGACCGCGTGCTGGAGCAATTGGCGGAGCTACTGGAGAACGGCGCGGCGGCCGGCGCCTGGCCGCTGCGCAACCCACGGCTGAACGCCCTGCTGCTCTACTCCGGGCTGCATGGCGCCGCCGACGACGCCATCGCCGGCGGCCGCCTGGATACCCAGCCGCTGGCCGGCGAACTCGCCGATGCCTTCCTGCGCCTGCTCGGTGCCAGCGACTGAGGCAGGCTCAGCCGCAGAAGGTTTCCTGCAGGTGGCGCCAGTACAGCCGCCCTTCGTCGTCACGGTGCAGGACTACGGTGGACAGGCGCTCGCTGCGACCCGCCGCGTCGGACTGGATTTCCCGATAGGCCAGGGTCGCGCCATCCACGCCTGAAGCCAGCAGACTCTCGCCGTCGATCTCGATGCGCAGCCCAGGACGGGTGCCACCCTTGCTGCGGAACAGCTCGCCCAGAGCAGTCTTGTCCAGGACCACACCATGCGGCGTGACCATCGAGAAGTCCTCGGCGAAACGCGCCATCAACGCATCCAGCGCGTCAGCCCGTGAGTCGCCGGCCAGCCAGTCGCGGATCGCCACGTGGGCATGGTGGATTTCCCGGCGGTAGGCACAAGTCATGGTGTAGCTCCTTTCAGGTCTGGACCAGGGCGCGAACCCCGGCGGAATCGATACGCCTCACCCACGGCAGAGGCAATAGCGTGAAAGCGGCGGCGAACAGGAAGCAGTGGACGAAGGCCGCGGGGTCGGCCCGCTCCTGCAACAGGTTGAGCAACCCACCGAGCACGGCCATGCCCAGGCAGAACGCCAGCTGCCGATTGATGTTCCACAAGGCGCTGGCATGGCCCATGCGCGCCGCCGGGACGTCGAGCAAGGCCATGCCCTGTGCCGCGCTGCTACACAGGCTGCCGCCGAATCCCATGGTCGCGTAGGCCCCCGCCAGTTGCCAGAAGCCGCTCCCCTCCCCGCTTCGAGCCAGCCACAGCAGGCCGCCGGCCTGTATCGCCATGCCCGCCAGCAGCAAGGATTTCGGCCCCCAGCGATTGAAGCGTCGCCGGGTCAGGCCGATGGCCAGGCCGGCCGCCAGCGCCCAGGGCAGCATCAGCGCACCGGCACGGCTCGCGCTGAGGCCGAGGGGGCCTTGCAGATAGAGCATGGCGACCAGGTTGGCGCCCATGAAGGCTCCCGGCACGCAGAGATAGACCAGCATCGCCGTACGCAGCAATGGCGCCTCCAGCAAGCCAAGGTCGAGCAGCGCGTCGGTACGAGCGCGCCCGTCACGCCAGTAGCAGCAGCCCAGCACGCAGGCCAGCAGCGCCAGGAGCAGGCCACGCCCGCCGCTGCCGGGCGATCCCAGCCAGGCGAGCGCCACCAGCAGCGTGGCCAGCGCCGCCGAGCCGAGCAGCAGGCCGCGCAGGTCCAGGCGCTGCGCCGCATGCTTGTGCCTGGGCAGCCAGCGCATCGCCAGGGCCAGCACCAGCAGCGCCGGCGCCACGCTGCGAAGAAGATCCCACGCCAGGACAGGCTGTCCACCAGCCAGCCGCCGAGGGCAGGCGCCACGGCGGGAACGATCAGCGCCACCAGCATCACCCGTGCGGTCAGGCCGGCCCGTGCCGACGCCGGGACATTCCGATAGGCCATGGCCTGGCCGAGGGGGATCAGTAACCCGCCGGCCAACCCCTGGCACAGGCGCCAGACGATCAACGTCGCCGCCGATCCAGCCAGGCCGCAACCCAGCGAAGCGCTGGCGAAACCGGCCAGTGCCAGCAGCATCAGTCGCCGTTCTCCCAGGCGCGAAGCGAGCCAGACGCTCAACGGAATCACCAGGGTCAAGCCGAGCAGGTAGGTGTTGCCGATCCACGCCAGGGTCGCCACCGAAGCGCCAAGGGAACGCCCGATGTCCGGGTAGGCGACGCTGGCGATGAAGATGTTCACCAGGTCCAGGGCGAACCCCAGCAGGTACAAAGTGGCCAGGCGGGACGGTTGATTCATGGGCGCTCCGGAGGTTTGCCGGGGAGCATAGCGAGGCGCTCGCGCTATCTGGAGAGGCTAATCGCGCATAGACTGTCAAATCGAATTTGACAATAGGGACGCCTTCCATGGTCAGCCTCGACCGCTTCGAAACCTTTCGCGCCGTGGTCGACTGCGGTTCCCTCAGCGCCGCCGCCGACACCCTCGGCCAGACGCGTGCGGTAGTCAGCTTCAACCTCAAGCGGCTGGAGGCCGAACTGGGCGTTTCTCTGCTCAGCCGCAGCACCCGGCGGATGGCCCTGACCGATGCTGGCGAACGCTTCTACCAGCGCTGCGTGAAGGTGCTCGACGAGGCGCGCCTGGCCATCGACGACGCCCGCGCCGAGCATGGCGAACTGCGTGGCAGCCTGCGCGTCACCACCACCCAGGAATACGGCCTGCGCCAACTGGTGCCGGCCCTGCAGGCATTCGCCCGGCTGCACCCGGCGTTGCAGGTACAATTGTCGACCTCATCGCTGCATGCCGACCTGATTGGCGAACGCTTCGACGTCGCCATCCGCCTGGGGCGCCTGGAGGACTCCACGCACCATGCGGTGCAACTGGCCAGCTTCGAGGTCCTGGCGGTGGCCAGCCCGGCCTGCCTGGCGGCGCTCGGCGAACCGCCGCCGACCGACCTGGAGAGTCTGGAGCGCCTGCAGAATCTCGGTCACAGCCGGCTGGCGGACTCCCTGCCCTGGCAAGTACGCGCCCCCGACGGCGCCCTGCGCAGCTACCGCGGACCGCGCCATCCCATGCTGCTGGCCGACAACGCCGCGGCCCTGCGCGCCTTTGCCCTCGACGGCCTGGGTATCGCCGTGCTGCCGGACTGGCTGGTGCAGGCCGACTTGCGCTGCGGCGCGCTGCAACGCCTGCTGGCGGACCACGGGTTTCCGCTCCAGGGCGTGCATGCCGTTTATCCGCCGACCCGCCACCTGCCGTCGAAGGTCCGCGCGTTCATCGACTTCCTCAAGACTCGCCTGGGGCACCCGGACGCCGGTTAGAAAACCGAGGCCGCCGCGGTTGCCCGCGGCGGCCTCGGCACAGACGTGGCTCAGTTACCCTGCGGCATCTCGCCGCGCGCCAGGCGCGCATTGATGTCGCGGACCACCGCCGGCAGCTCGGCGATGGTCTCGATCAGGTAGTGCGGACGCGAACCTTCGAACATCTGTTCGATACGCGTCCGCTCGCGCTCCAGTTCGGCCGCCGGCAGCGCCTTGTACTGCTCGTAGGTGAGGCCCAGGGCATTGCCCGAGCAGGTCAGCGCCACCGTCCACATCCCGGCGCGGCGCCCTTCGAGGATACCCGGCCAGGTGTCGTCGACCTTCACGCAGGCCGCCACATCGTCGATCCCCAGGGCGATCACGTTGGCCAGCGCCTGGGCCGGCCCTGGCCGGCCGTTGGGCACTTCGTCGGTGGCCACCACGTGGTCGGCGACGTAACCGTTGGTCTCGGCCAGGGCTACCACCTTCTCCATCACCACCGCCGGATAACCGGAACAGGAACCGATCTTCAGGCCCATCCCGCGGAGTTCGGCGATCGCCTGCAGGGCGCCGGGGATCAGCGCCGAATGTTCGGCGATCTTTTCGATCTGCAGCGGCATGAAGCGCTCGTAGATGGCGGTGACATCGTCGTCGCTGGGCAGGCGGCCGAAGACGGCGCGGTAGCGCTCGGCGATCGCCGGGATGTCGCAGAGGGTGCGGATGTGGTCCCACTTGCCCATTCCCATCGGACCGCGCGCTTCCTCCAGGCTGACCTGGACGCCGAATTCGGCGAAAGCCTCGACGAAGATCTGGGTCGGCGCGAAGGAGCCGAAATCGACCACGGTTCCCGCCCAGTCGAGGATGGCGGCCTGGAGGGTGGCTGGCTGGTTGTAATTCATTGTCGTGAACCCTTTTCTGCTCGTTGTCGTTCAGTTCAGATCTCGAGGACTTCCAGTTCGCGCAGCGCCTCGCCGATGGCGGCGACCGCCTGCCGCATCTCCGCGGCGTCGACGTGGCCGATGCAGCCGACGCGGAAGGTTTCCACCTGGGTCAACTTGCCCGGATAGAGGATGAAGCCCTTCTCCCGCACGCGTTGGTAGAAGTCGGCGAAGCGGTAGCGCGGATCGCGCGGCGCGTGGAAGGTAACGATGATCGGCGCCTGGATTTCCGCCGGCAGGAAGCTGCGGAAACCGAGCCGGGCCATCTCGCCGAGCAGCGTTTCGCAATTGCTCGCGTAGCGCCGCTGACGCGCCGGCAGGCCGCCCTCCTCTTCGTACTGGCTGAGCGCTTCGTGCAGGGCGGCGACCACATGGGTCGGCGGGGTGAAGCGCCACTGCCCGGTCTTGCGCATATAGGCGTGCTGGTCCTGCAGGTCCATGGCCAGGGAGTGGCAGTTGCCGGCGCTGGCTTCCAGGGCGGCGCTGCGGGCGAAGACGAAGCCCATCCCGGGGACGCCCTCCAGGCACTTGCCGGAGGCGGCGATCAAGGCATCGAACGGAACTTTCCGGGCATCGATCCCGATCGCCCCGAAGGAGCTCATGGCATCGACGATCAGGCGCTTGCCGTGACGCTCGACGACCTTGGCGATGGCCTCGAGCGGATTGAGGATGCCGGTGCTGGTCTCGCAGTGGATCAGCGCCACATGGCTGATCGCCGGATCGGCGGCCAGCAGACGCTCTACGTCAGCGGCGGTGGTCGGCACGTTCTCTTCGGTCTCGAAGGTGCTGAAGGGCCGTTGCAGGACCTCGCAGATCTTCGCCAGGCGCTTGCCGTAGGCACCGTTGATCAACACCAGGACCTTGCCGTCGCGCGGCACCAGGGTGCCGATCGCCGCTTCCACGGCGAAGGTGCCGCTGCCCTGCAACGGTACGCAGGTGTGGCTGCCTTCGCCGCCTACGATCTTCAGCAGGCGCTGGCAGACGCTGGCGGTGAGTTCGTTGAAATCGCTGTCCCAGGAGCCCCAGTCGACCATCATCGCCCGACGGGTACGGTAGGAGGTGGTCAGCGGACCGGGGGTCAGCAGGATGGGTGCGCGTTCGGCAGTGCTCATGCTCATTTCCTCTGCGGGAATCGGCCAAAGAAACCGGATCGGGCTTCGCGGTCCGGGCGGTCGTTCCGCGCCGGCGTTCCAGGGAAGCCTGGAGACATAAGGTGAGCGCCGCGCTACTATCGTTCAAATTGTTTGTTCCGATGCCAGCCATAAGCCAGGCCGATACCATGAATCTCTTCCAGCTCCGCGCCTTCGACGCCGTCGCCCGCGAAGGCAGTTTCACCCGCGCCGCCGAGCGCCTGTGCATCAGCCAGCCGGCGGTGACCGGACACGTCAAGGCACTCGAGGAGCACTACCAGGTCACCCTGTTCCGACGCACCGCCCGGCGCATCGAACTGACCGAGGAAGGCTCGCGCCTGGTGGCGATCACACGCACCCTGTTCGCCCTGGAGGAAGAAGCCGAGGCCCTGCTCGACGCCAATCGACAATTGGTCTCCGGCCGCCTCGAGGTCGCCGCCGACGGCCCGCACCTGGTGATGCCGATGCTCGCCCGGCTGCGCGCGAGCTATCCGGGAATCACCGTCAACCTGCGCCTGGGCAACGCCCAGGAAACCCTCGCGGCGCTGCTCAGCGAACACGTCGACGTCGCCGTGCTGACCGAGGTCGAGGCGCGTCCCGGGCTGTTCCTGGAGGAGTTGGTGAATTCGCGCATCTGCGCCCTGCTGCCTCGCCAGCATCCCTGGTGCGAACGCAGCGAAGGCGTACCGCTGGAAGAACTCGACCAGCAGATCATGGTGCTGCGCGAACCCGGCTCGATCACCCGCCGCACCTTCGACCGCGCCTGCGCCAGCCAGGGCGTGCAGCCGCGGGTGCTGCTGGAGCTGGACAGCCGGGAAGCGGTGACCGAAGCGGTGGCCGCCGAACTGGGCGTCGGCGTGGTGTCTTCCCTGGAGGTCGGCAACGATCCGCGGGTTCGCGCGGTGCCGCTGGTCGGTCCCGAGCTGACCAACCGCCACCTGATCGGCTGCCTGGAGAAGCGCCGCGGCCTGCGGGTGATCAGGGCGTTCCTGGAACTGGCGGCGGCCTGAGTCGCGCCGTCAGCTCCAGTGACGCTCGCGGGTGCGGCGGTCTTCGCCGAAGCCGAACAGCGAGGCCAGCGAATACACGATCAGCTCGGCGATCCAGGCGACCAGCAAGGCGCAGCCCAGGCCCCAGGCGATCACCTCGGGCTTGAGCAGGACCTGGTAGCTGTAGCTGGCATAGGTTTCCATCAGCAACTCATGGTTCGGTGCGCGCAGCATGTGCCAGGCGCGGGCGTACCAGGGCCCCTGCATGGCCTGCCACTCGGCGTCGAGCATGCGCGCGCGGCGCATCAGGCGGTCGAGGTTCTCGCCGTCGCGCTGGAACACCGGATCGCTGTTGCTGCGGTAATGCCTGACCAGTTCCTCCAGGCTACCGTTGAAGAACTGCCCGGCGGTCTGCTGGAAGCCCTGGATGTTCTGCGCGGCCTCCAGGCGATGGGCGTCGACGCGCTTGGCGTAGTCGTCGATGAAACCGGGCACCTGCACCCCGAGCAGCAGGCCCAGGGTGAACAGCAGCAGTCTCAGGTAACTGCGGAACATGCGCTCTCCTCGTTCACGGCGGCGATTCAGACCCGCCCCTTGGCCAACACCTCGCCGCCCCACCAGAGGACCCACTCGCCGCTCTGCTGCAAGGTCCAGTTCTCGTTGTCGGTGAGCGGCTCGGTGGCGATCACCGTAACCACATCGTCCGGCGTGGTTTCCGCATGGAAGTCCACGGTCAGGTCGGCATCCTTCAACCGCGCCGGGCCGAATGGCGCACGGCGGGTAATGTAGGCGAGTTTGCTGGAGCAGAAGGTGAACAGCCAGTCGCCGTCGCTGATCAGGGCATTGAACACACCTTTCTTGCGATATTCGTCACAGGCCGAGATCAGCACCGGCAACAGCACCTCCACCGGCACCGGCTCGGGGAAAGCCCGGCGCACGCGGTTCAGCAGGTCGCAGAAGGCCGCCTCGCTGTCGGTCTCGCCGACCGGGCGGTAGAAACCGGGCTTGGGCTGGAAGTCGGCCAGTTGGCCATTGTGCGCGAAGGTCCAGTAGCGCCCACCGAGTTCGCGGATGAAGGGGTGGGTGTTGCTCAGCCCGACCTTGCCGACGTTGGCCTGGCGGATGTGCCCGATGACCGTCTCGCTCTTGATCGGGAAGCGCTGCACCAGCCGCGCCACCTCCGAATCGACGCTCGCCAGCGGGTCCTGGAACAGCCGCACGCCGCGTCCTTCGTAGAAGGCGATGCCCCAACCGTCGCGGTGCGGGCCGGTACCGCCGCCGCGCTGCATCAGTCCGGTGAAGCTGAAGACGATGTCCGTCGGGACGTTGGCGCTCATGCCCAATAGTTCACACATGGCTCAAACCTCCCTGAGCAAGGCTGTACGTAGTAGTTCTCGTTCCCGCTGCAGACGCGCCTGCAGGCTCGCGCGACCGACCGGCAGGAAACGGGTCAGGGCGCGCCAGAGCAGTCGCGGCAGGTCGCCGCGACGCCGGGGAATCAGGTGCAGATGCAGGTGCGCCACGTGCTGGTTGGCCGCCACGCCATCGTTGAGCAACAGGTTGATGCCTTCCACGCCGAAACCGGCCCGGCGCAATGCGCGACCGGTACGCTCGGCGAGCGCCAGGAGGGCGTCGCGGGCGGCGGCGGAAAGATCGCTCAGGTGCGGGGCGTGCTCGCGGGCTACGATCAGCACGTGCGCCGGTCGCAGCGGAAAGATGTCCAGCAGGACGATGAAATGCTCGTCCTCGAAGAGTCTGTGCGCCGGCTCGCGGCCACCCGCTATGGCGCAGAACACGCAATCCATGGGAAATCCCGACATAGGCCTCGCCTCATGCTGAACGCCTGCCGGGCGTAGCGCAAGAATGGATTTCGTCGCGAAAGGCTACAGGCGCGGCTCGATGCGCATGCGCCGGTCGCCGTGCTCGTCGGTGCGGGTGTCGACGTCCGGCATCAACTCGGGCTGCATCATCTGCCGCAGGGTCGGCTCGTCCTCGGCGTCCTGCGACGGATGCCGACGATTCTTCCAGGCCCGCTCCAGCGGCCAGCGGATGGCGGCGATCAGCAGGTACAGGCCGAAACCGAGCAGCGCCACCAGGGCCAGGTCAGAGACCGCGCGCCAGGCGTTGTTGCCGACCTTGAACACGACATCCAGCGCGGTGATGGCGATGGCCGGGGCGTAGAGGTCGTTCTGCGGGTCCACCGGAGTCGGCGTGAACAGCAGGATGAAGACGATCAGCCGCAGGGGTTCGCGCAGCCAGCGCCACATCCAGCCGGTCATCAGCCAGAACACCAGCATCAGGCCGAGTCCGGCGATGGCGTAGGCGCCCCAGGCGATCAGATAGTCTTGTTCATTCATGCGGCGTGCGTGGCGATAGCGGTGATGGGGGGCTTATGATAGCCGCTTTTGCATGCCGACGCGCCTACCCACCGATGGCGGGCGCCGCGCCGCCAGTTTTATTCAGATTTCCCGGCCTCGCGCATGGCCGGATCGACGAGGATTCCCGATGCCCCATCCGCAGCCCCCCATCGCCCGCCGCGACGCCGGAAGCGACCCCTACGCCTGGCTGGAGGAGCGCGACGCCCCGGAGGTGCTCGACTACCTGAAGGCCGAGAACGCCTACCTGGATAGCGAACTGGCCGACCAGGCCGGGTTGCGCGAGACCCTGTTCGAGGAGATCAGGGGACGCATCCGCGAGACCGACCTGTCGTTGCCCAGTCCGTGGGGTCCGTGGCTGTACTACCAGCGCACCACCGCCGGCGACGAATACCCGCGCCACTACCGCTGCCCGCGTCCGGCGGACGGCAGCCTGGCGGTCGACGAGGGCGCCGAGCAACTGTTGCTCGATCCCAACCAGTTGGCCGACGGCGGCTTCCTCTCCCTCGGCGCCTTCAGCATCAGCCCCGACCAGAGCCTGCTGGCCTACAGCCTGGACACCAGCGGCGACGAGATCTACCGCCTGTTCGTCAAGGACCTCGCCAGCGGCGCGGTGCAGGCCCTGCCCTTCGACGACTGCGACGGCAGCCTGACCTGGGCCAACGACAACCGCACGCTGTTCTTCGGCGAACTGGACGACACCCACCGCCCGCACAAGCTCTGTCGCCACCGCCTGGGCGAGGCCGGCGCCGAGCTGGTGTTCGAGGAAGGCGACGGGCGCTTCTTCCTGCACTGCTACCGCTCCAGCTCGGAACGCCAGCTGATCCTCCTGCTCAACAGCAAGACCACCAGCGAGGCCTGGGTGCTCGACGCCGACCAGCCGCAGGGAACGTTCCGTTGCCTGGCGCCGCGCGAGGAAGGCCACGAGTACTACCCCGACCACGGTCGCCTCGACGGCCGGGGCCTGTGGCTGATCCGCAGCAACCAGGCGGGGATCAACTTCGCCCTCTACCAGGCCGAGGAGTCGCGGCCGACTCGCGAGCACTGGCAACTGCGCGTGGCCCACGACCCGCAGCGGACCCTGGAAGATGTCAGCCTGAACGCCGAGGCGGTGATCCTCGGCCTGCGCGACGGCGGCCTGCCGGTTATCGAGGTGCAACCGCAGGGCCTGCCGGCCTACCGCGTGCAGTTGCCGGACGCCGCCTACAGCCTCTACGTGCAGGACAGCCTGGAATTCGACAGCCCCTGCGTGCGACTGCGCTACGAGGCCCTGAACCGTCCGGCGCAGGTACGCCAGCTGAACCTCGCCGATGGCACGCAGACCGTCCTCAAGCAGACCCCGGTGGAAGGCCCATTCGACGCCGACGCCTACGCCAGCCGGCGCATCTGGGCCAGCAGCGGCGACGGCACGCAGGTGCCGGTCAGCCTGGTGGCGCGCAAGGAAGTCCTCGACGGCATCGCCGCCGGGCGCCCCGCGCCGCTCTATCTCTATGGCTACGGCGCCTACGGGCATAGCCTCGATCCCTGGTTCTCCCACGCCCGCCTGAGCCTGCTCGAACGCGGCTTCGTCTTCGCCATCGCCCATGTCCGTGGCGGCGGCGAACTGGGCGAAGCCTGGTACCGGGCCGGCAAGCTGGAACACAAGCAGAACAGCTTCGACGACTTCATCGCCTGCGCCGAGCACCTGCTCGCCGAGGGCTACTGCCGTCCCGAGGGTCTCGCCATCAGCGGCGGCAGCGCCGGCGGGCTGTTGATCGGCGCGGTGCTCAACCAGCGCCCGCAACTGTTCGGCGCGGCGATCGCCGAGGTGCCTTTCGTCGACGTGCTGAACAGCATGCTCAATCCGGACCTGCCGCTGACCGTCACCGAATACGATGAGTGGGGCAACCCGCAGGAGCCCGAGGTGCATGCGCGGATCGCCGCCTACGCGCCCTACGAGAACGTCAGGGCCCAAGACTACCCGCACCTGCTGGTGGTCGCCGGCTACAACGACAGCCGCGTGCAGTACTGGGAAGCCGCCAAGTGGGTGGCGAAACTGCGGGCGACCAGGACCGACGCCAACCTGCTGCTGCTCAAGACCGACCTCGGCGCCGGCCACGGCGGCATGAGCGGCCGCTACCAGGGGCTGAAGGACGTGGCGCTGGAATACGCCTTCCTGCTCAAGGTCCTCGGCCTGGTATGACGACCGCGGGGGCCGGCGACGCCGGCCTTCCGCCACGAAAAAGGGAACCTTCGTGAAACGACGCTTCTGGCCCGCCATGGGCCTGCTCGCCGCGATCATGCTGGCCGTCTACCTGGCGAATCCGTTCGGCACCGCCAGTCTCGACCCGCGCGCGCGGCTCCTCGGCGTGGCGCTGTACAAGATCCCTTCGCGCTCGATGGAACCGACCTTGCAACAGGGCGACTTCATCCTCGCCAACGCCGCGCGCTACGCCTTCGCCGACCCGCAGGTCGGCGACCTGGTGGTGTTCCGCTTCCCGCCGCAGCGCAGCATCGCCTATGTGAAGCGCATCGCCGGGATACCCGGCGATCGCGTGCGGATCGATGGCGGCCGGCTCTACGTCAATGACCACCAGGTGACCGAGCCCTACCTGGCGCAGCAGGCGCTGCGCCAGCCGGACTCCCTGCGCATGGCCGAGCGGACCGTCCCCGCCGGCCACTACTTCATGCTCGGCGACAACCGCGACAACTCCAACGACAGCCGCTACTGGGGCTACGTACCGCGCGCCGACCTGGTCGGCCGGGTGTTCGTCGTCTGGTATGCCGAGGACACCCGGCGCATCGGTTCGGTGCGCTGACGCCCCTCAGAAGAACTGGGTGACGCTGATCTTGGCGTTGCGTCCCTGGCTGTAGACCAGGTCGCCGCCCAGCGGCTGGCGATAGGAGCGGTTGAACAGGTTGTCCACGGTGAAGTCGATGCGGGTGTCCTTCAGGCCCAGCTTGGCCGGGACCCACTCGGCGAACAGCCGATGGGTGTCGTAGCTGTCGTTGGCCGCGTGATCCCAGTAGATATCGCCGGAACCGGTACCCATCCCGCCGCTGTAGCGATCGCTGGGCAGGCGGTCGGTCTTGCGCACGAACTCGCCCTGCCAGCCGAGCTTGGCGTCCCATTCCGGAACCTTCAGGCCGAGCATGGCCACCCACTTCGGCGGCGGGATGTCGCGCGCCCACACGTTCGGTCCCCAGGGATTGCTGTAGGCACCATCGTGCTTGCCGGTCATCCACGAGTAGGACAGGCTGCCGAACAGCCGCTGGCTGTCGTAGAAGCTCTCGATTTCGAAGCCCTTGATGGTCAGGCCCGGCAGGTTGCGGTAGTTGCTCAGCGGCAGCATGTCGCCGCAGCTACCGCCGATACTACCGTTGTCGATCGACTGCTGGCGGCAGCCGACGCTGCGGGTGCGGAATATCTCGTCCTTGATGCGGTTCTGGAACAACGTGGTGCGGATCTGCAGGCTGTCGCCGGCGACCAGCAGGTCCGGCAGGTTGATCACGCTGCCGCCACGGATCGCATGGATGCGCTCGGCGTCCAGGTCGCGGCTGCTGCCGCCGATGGTCGAACTGTTCTGCACTTCGTACTGTTCGTCGATCACCGGCGCTCGCCAAGTCTCGG
Source organism: Pseudomonas sp. 2VD (assembly GCF_005503585.1). Taxonomy (NCBI): domain Bacteria; kingdom Pseudomonadati; phylum Pseudomonadota; class Gammaproteobacteria; order Pseudomonadales; family Pseudomonadaceae; genus Pseudomonas; species Pseudomonas sp. 2VD. The sequence goes on along the minus strand of NZ_SCND01000006.1, from coordinate 23,730 downwards.
TGTAGTCGGCGAAGAACGCCAGGTTCGGCGTCGCGGTCCAGAACACCGACAGCCGCGGCGACCAGCCGGAGTAGGTCTGGGCGCGATAGTCATGGCCGAGCTTGGGATTGTCGTAGATCGGCGCCAGGTTGGCCTGGCCGTCGTTGCGCACGCTGTCGAAGCGCATCGATGGAGTGACGGTCAGGCTGCCGTAGGTGATCGCGTCCTGGATGTAGAAGCTCTGCGTGTCCTGCTTGCCGGCCGGCATGAATGCCGGTTGCAGCCAGCCGTAGTTGTAGCGCGGGGTCTCATAGGTCTTGCCCGGCATGTGCATGAGGATGTCGCGCTTGTGCTTGTGCAGCGCCGCGCCCAGGGTCAGCTCGTGCTGTAGCGCTCCGGTATCGAAACGGCTGGTGTTGCGCAGTTCCAGGACCTTGTCCTGGTACTCGGTACGCATCCGCTTGCCGCCGGTGGCGAGCTGGTAGAAGGCGGTGTCCTCGCGACGGTCGAGTTGCTCGGTGCGGGCGTCGGAATAGCTCAGTTGCAGGTCGATCCAGGGGTTGTCCAGCGGATGGTAGTTGTACTTGCCGGTCCAGGTGGTGTCGGTGGTATCGCGGTGGGCCAGCAGGCGGGTCAGGCCCAGCTCGTAGCCGTAACGGTCGATGGTCCACTGGCTCGGCGGGGTCGGGTAGCTGCTGGCGGAGAACGGCGTCCAGCGCGAGCTTTTCGAGCGCAGGTAGGTGAAGCCCAGGTCGTGCTCCTCGGTGGGGTGCAGGTTGAGCTTGAACAGGCCGGTCTTCTCGTCCTGGGCGCTGTTGGGCAGGCGCTTGGGGTTGATCGGGTAGTCGGTGGGCGACAGCGGCAGGTTGTCGGCCAGCTTCATGTCGCGGCCGTCGCGGCCGTTGAGGTAGAGCAGGGCATCGACGCGGCGGTCTTCGCTGCGACCGAACACGGCGCCGGAGTAGATCTTCTGCTGGTCGTTGGAGTGATAGCCGTACTTGAGCATGGCGCCGACGTCGCGGCCTTCGCGCAGCAGGTCCGGCGCGTCCTTGGTCTCCATGTGCACGGTGCCGCCGAAGCCGCCATTGCCGGTGAACACCGAGTGCGGCCCCTTCTCCACCTCGATGCGCTTGATCATTTCCGGTTCGATGAACACGGTGCCTTGCTGGTAACGCTCGAAGCCGCTCTTCTGCGCGCCGTCCAGGGTATAGGGCACGTCCTCGGCGTCACCCAGGCCCCAGATGTTGGTGGTCTGTCCGCCCGGCTTGGGCGAGCCGCCCATGGTCACTCCGGGCAGGGTCTGCAGCAGGCTGGGGATGTTGTCCGCCTGCTGGCGTTCGATATCCCGCCGGGTCAGGGTCGAACGGCCGACGTTGCTGGCGTCCACTTCGCGACCGTTGCCGACGATGGTCTGCGCGTCCAGTTGCAGTGCGTTGTCGCTGTAGGCGTCGACCTGGCGCTGGCGCACCACGTAGCCGCCGCCCGCCTCCACCAGCTCCAGCTCGGAACCGACCAGCAACCGCTCCAGCGCCTCGCGCACCCCGTAGCTGCCGCTCAGCGCCGGAGCGCGCAGGCCCCGCAGGAGCGACTCGTCGAACAGCACCTGGACCTGCGCCTGCTGCGCCAGGCGCGACAGCGAGGCGGCCAGCGGCTGCGCCGGCAGGTCGAAGCGTCGTTCGGCAGCGCTGGCGCCGGCGGCCCACAACGCGGCGCCGAGCACGGCGGCGGAACACAGCGGGCGCCAGGCGGCGCGGGTGAAAGGCAAGGTCATGCTGGAACTCTCCCCAAGTGACTGCTGGATGTCGCCGGCAGCGGCGACGGACAGCAGAGAAGACGCAGCAGGGAGAAAAACCCACATATGCGAATGAAAAATATTTTCATTAATGCTGACGACGCGCCTCAGCGCGCCAGGATCAGCACCTCACCGCCAGCCTGCGGCTGTACCCGCACCGGCAATAGCGCCGGCAGAGCGAGGAGAAAATCGTCGGGGCGGGCGATCCGCACCGTACCGGAGACCCGCTTGTCGGCAAGCCGGGGATCTCCCAGGCGGATCGGCGCGGCACGATAGCGCGACAGTTCCTCCACCAGTTCGCCCAGCGGCTTGTCGCGGAACACCAGTTGCCCATCGCGCCAACTGGCGACCTGCTCCGGCGCCACATGGCCGAGTTCCAGGCGCTGGTCGGCGAGGTCCAGGCGCGCGCTGTCGCCAGCCAGCAGCACATGTTCGGCATCCTTCTCCAGGGACGGCTGCAACGCCACGCGCCCCTGTTTCACCGCCACGGCGAGGGCCTGCGCGTTGCGCCGGACGCTGAACTGGGTACCGAGTACGGTGACCCGGCTGTCGCCGCTGCCGACCCGGAACGGCCGGGCCGGATCGTGGCTGACCACGAAGAACACCTCGCCTTTCTTCAACAGCACGTCGCGGGTGCGCTCGGCGTAACGCACCTGCACTTGGGTATCGACGTCGAGGAACAGCTTCGAGCCGTCCGCCAGGACCACCTCGCGCTGCTCGCCAGGCGCCGTGCCGTAGGCGAGGTTCGGCCCGAGCGACTGGTCGCGCCAGAACAGGGTGGCGACGAGCAGCGCGCAGAACACGAAGAACGCCGCCGCCAGCGCCCGGGGCAGGCGCCAGGCCGGCACCGGTTCGGGAATATCGTCCAGCGCCGGGCGCGGCAGGCCGTCGAATTCGCGCCAGAGCCGCTCCATGCCCTCGAGCGCTTCGCGATGGCGCGGATCGGCGCATAGCCAATCCTCCAGCTCGGCCCGGCAGGCAGCGCTGAAATGCCCGGAACGACGCCGGCTGAACCAGTAGGCGGCGCGGTGATCGATGTCCTCTTCGGTTTCGTCGGCGAACAGCGGTTCCAGTCGTTCCAGCGGCTTCATCCTTCGCCTCCCTGGCCAAGCCGCCGCTTGCAGTGCAGCAAGGCGCTGGCGATGTGCTTTTCCACCATGCTCAGGGAGATTCCCATGCGCTCGGCCACTTCGACCTGGGACAGGCCGTCGAACTTGTGCAGGACGAACGCTTCGCGCCGCCGCGGCGGCAGCTCGGCCAGCGCGGCCGCCAGGTGGCTGAGGCGCTGCTGCTGTTCGAAACGCTCGCCCGGCCCGGCCGCCTCGCCTTCCAGCGCGGCGGGTTCGTCGTTCGCCGCCGGCCGGTCGAGATCCTGGCCGCGGCTCTGCTGCCGGCGCCAATGGTCGCGCAACAAGTTGCGGGCGATCTGGAAAAGAAATGCGCGCGGCTGCTCGACCGATTGCCGGCCCGGCCATTTCAGCCACTGGGCGAAAGTATCCTGGGCGAGGTCGGCGGCGTCCGCCGAACTGCCCAGGTGCTTGCGCAGGAAGCGCAGCAACTCGCCATGGAACGCCTGATAGGCATGCGAGACGGAACCACGGAAGCGCTCATCCATCCGTGCATCCTCCGGCGGCGCCCCCCGCGCCGTTGACCCGCTGCAACACCTCGCCTCCCCGCTTCCGTCGGATACGGAAGTCCCTTCGCAAATATGCGAATGATAATACATATCATTTCACAAGGTAAGGAAGTGCGACGGACGCGAGCTCAGCCGGCGCGGAAGATCAGGTAGTCCTCCCAGTCGTCCTCGGCCACCTGGGTCTCGCTGAGCATGCGCCCGGACTGGGAAATGCGTTCCTTGTGGACCCGCTCCGGGTCGCCGCAGACCAGGTGGTGCCAGAGCGGCAGGTCCTTGCCTTCGGCAACCAGGCGATAGCCGCAGGTCGGCGGCAACCACTGGAACTCGTCGGCCTGCGCCGGGGTGAGCTGGATGCAGTCGGGGACGAAACGGATGCGCTCGGCGTAGTTGGTGCAGCGGCAGCTTTGCAGGTCGAGCAGCTTGCAGGCGATACGCGTGTAGTAGACGCTGCCGTCGTCCTCGTCCTCGAGCTTCTGCAGGCAGCACAGGCCGCAACCGTCGCACAGCGACTCCCACTCGTCCTGGTCGAGTTGGGCGAGGGTCTTGCGTTTCCAGAAGGGTTCGACTTTGGCGGCCATGGCATCGGGGGCTGGTGAAAAGGCGCGATAGTCTAGTCCCCCGCCCCTTCCAGGCCAAGCACCGGCCGGCACATGACTACTTCAGGTAGGAGCGCAGCGCGGTCACCACCAGCTCCAGGTCTTCGCGACGCTGCTCCGCGCTCGCCTGCTCGGCGCCGAGGTGTTCGCGGATGTGCCCCTCCAGCACTTCGTTCATCAGGCCGTTCACCGCACCGCGGATCGCCGCGATCTGCTGCAGCACTGCCGCGCATTCGCTGCCCTCTTCCAGCGCCTGCTCCAGCGCCCGGGTCTGCCCGGCGATGCGGCGCACCCGCGCCAGGAGCTTCTTCTTCCCATGGATGGTATGGGCCACCGCTCTCTCCTCAAGGTAATATACTGGGGTATAGTATATTTTCGACGTCTCGACAGGACAGTAGCCAATGCCCGGCACCCCGACTACCCGGCCCCTGCGCCACTCCCATCGGTTCGACCAGGGCAACCCGCTGGCCGAGCGCAACACGCGCTGGGCGGTATTGCTCACCGCCTGCATGATGGTCGCGGAAATCGCCGGCGGCTGGCTGTTCAACTCCATGGCCCTGCTTGCCGACGGCTGGCACATGAGTTCCCATGCCCTGGCCCTGGGTCTTGCGATACTCGCCTACGGCGCCGCACGGCGCTATGCCAACGACCCGCGCTTCAGCTTCGGTACCTGGAAGATCGAGGTGCTCGGCAGCTACACCAGCGCCCTGCTGCTTCTGCTGGTGGCCGGGCTGATGCTCTATCAGTCGGTCGAACGCCTGCTCGACCCCAGCCCGATCCACTACCAGCAGGCGATGCTGGTCGCCGCGCTCGGCCTGCTGGTCAACCTCGCCTGCGCCTGGCTGCTGCGCGACGGCCATGCCCACCACGGGCACGGCCACTCGCACCACGACCACGACCACGACCACGACCATCATGCCCACGGACACGACCTGAATCTGCGCGCCGCCTACCTGCACGTGCTGGCGGATGCCGCCACCTCGCTGCTGGCGATCGTCGCGCTGGCCGGCGGCCTGCTGTGGAACGCGGCCTGGCTGGACCCGCTGATGGGTATCGTCGGCGCGGTACTGGTCAGTGTCTGGGCATGCGGCCTGATCCGGCAGAGCAGCCGGGTATTGCTGGATGCGCAGATGGACGCGCCGGTGGCTGCGGAAATCCGCGCGGCGATCGCCAGCAGCCCGCTGCCGGCGGAACTGCTCGACCTGCACCTATGGCAGGTCGGCCAGGGCAGGTACGCCTGCCTGCTGAGTCTGCTGACCACCGAGGAAGGCAGCGCCGACTACTTCAAGCGCCGCCTGGCCGAGCATGAGGAACTGGTGCACATCACCGTCGAGGTGAATCCGCTGCTCCCGCTCGCCGCCTGAGGGAACGCGGCTCAGTAGCCGCGAGCGAAGTCCACCTCGCCACGCATGGCGGTGCCCGCCCAGAAGCGCGCGAGGTTGTCGCGGAACAGTTCGACCATCGCCCCCGGCAGGGTCGGCGCGGCGGTGTGGCCGGTCAGCAAGAGGCGCGGGGTATGCCAGAACAGGTGATTGGCCGGCAGCGGCTCTTCGCGGCAGACGTCGATCACCGCGCCGGCCAGCTGGTTGTTCTCCAGTGCTGCCACCAGGTCGGCGTCCACCACCGCGACGCCACGCCCGGCGTTGATGAACAGCGCCGTGGATTTGAGCCGGGCGAACAGCGCACGGTCGTAGATGTCGTGGGTATCGGGGGTGTCGGGCAGCAGGTTGATCAGGTAGTCGGCCGTCTCCACCAGGCGACCGAGGTCGTCGAGCGAGCCCATGCGGTTGAACGGCACCAGCGAACGCGGATTCTTCGCCACCCCGGTCAGGTCCATGCCGAAGCCGGACAGGGTATGCGCCACCGCCTGGCCGATCTCCCCGGTACCCACGATCACCGCCTGCCGGCCACGCAACCCGCCAGGCGTGCGGCTATCCCATTGCGAACCGACCTGGCTGGCCAGCCGGCCGAGGAACTGGCGCTCGTGGGCGAGCATGTAGGTCAGCAGGTATTCGCTCATCACCTGGCCGAAGATGCCTACCGCGCGTGTCAGGCTGTAATCCTTCGGCAGGTCGGCGGCCAGCAGTGGCGTGATGCCCGCCCAGGTCGACTGCACCCAGACCGGATGCACGCCCTGGCGCAGCATCTGCGCCACCAGGTCGGGCTGGCCGAGCCAGATCGAGCACTCGCTGGCGGCGTCGATGAGTTGCAGGGGGTCGTCCCCCGCCACCACCTTCAGGCTGGGGTCGGCCGCCATCAGCAGCGCGGCATAGAGAGCGTGGTCACGTTCGAGAATCAGCAAGCGCATGGGTCACACTGCCAAGCCGGACAAGGGCTGGCGATCAGGCCGGAGAATATTGTTCTTTCATGCATCACGGCTCCTGGAGGGAAGCCCTCGAGAGCAGCAGGATTGGCGCTGGTAGACCACGGTCGCTGCCAGGGGTTCCGCTATCGTGCGACATCTTGCGGACATCATGCACCGAAGGCGCAGCCTTGCACAGAGCGGGTTTCACGTCGTGAAAGTGGCGCCGGTAAGCCGGCGCCAGCGGGGTACGGCTCGCGTCAGAGCGGGTCGTTCATGCGCAGCAACTCTTCCGGGAGATGCTCGATGTACTCTTCTTCGCCCGGCGGCATCTGCAGGTGGAAGCCCTGCTTCTCGATGTTCTCCAGGACCTTGGCGACATCCTCGCGGGCCAGTTGGCGCTCGGGGGTGAGCAGCAGGTCGAAGACATGTTGCGGCGCGCCGAACGGCACCAGCAGGGCCTCGGGCACGCGGCTCAACGCCTCGCGCTTGTCGACGTAGAGGTACATCTCGTTCTTGCGCGGGCTCTTGTAAACGGAACAGATTCGTTTCATGCGCTCTCCAGGGCGTCCAGCAGGGCCTGGCCCATGCGTTCGCGGCGCCAGCCGCGGAGGGAATCGGGTAGTTCGTAGGGACCGTCGGGATAGCCGCTCTTGAGCAGTGCCTCGAGGATCTTCTTGCGCAGCATCAGCTCGGGCGCCATGCCCAGGGTCTCCGCTTCGCGCTGGCCGATGGCGCGCAGGCTCTTGAGCAGCGGGGTGACCTCCGGCGGCAGCGGCTCGGGCAGCGCCTCGGGCCATTCGCTCTGCGGCAGGCGCGCAGCCTGGGCGATCAGTTCGATGAGGAAGTCGCCGTCCTGGCGCACGGTGCGCGGATGCATGTCCTCGATCGCCGCCAGGTCGGTCTTGTTCTTCGGCAGCAGGCGCGCCAGCGGCCACAGGGTGCGTTCGCGCAGCACGTGGTTGCGCGGCCGGTTGCGCAGGCGTGCCTGCTCCTCGCGCCAGGCGCAGAGTTCGCGGAGCACCGCCAGTTGCTGCGGACGCAGCCGCCAACCCAGCTTGACCTCGCGGTAGGCCTCGCGCGGATCGCTCTCGCGGCAGAGGTTGGCGACCAGTTCGGCGCCGTCCTCCAGCAGCCAGGCGCGTTTCTCCTCGCTCAGCCGCGCATCCAGGGCCAGGTAGACCTGGGCGAGGTGCTGGACGTCGTCGGCGGCGTAGCGCATCTGCATCTCGGTGAGCGGCCGTTGCAACCAGTCGGAACGGGTCTCGTCCTTGGGCAGGTCGATGTCCAGCACCTCCTTCACCAGCTTCGAATAGCCCATCGAATGGGCCATGCCGAGATAGGCGGCGGCCAACTGCGTATCGAACAGCGGCACCGGCAGGCTGCCGGTGAGGCGCAGGAACACCTCAAGGTCTTCGCTACAGGCGTGCAGCACCTTCACCACCCGCTCGTCTTCGAGCAGTTCGGCGAAGGGACTCCAGTCCTGGATCAGCAGCGGATCGATCAGCCACTCCTGCCGGCCATCGCCCACCTGCACCAGACCGGCCGCGGGATAGAAGGTATCGACGCGCATGAACTCGGTATCGAGCGCGAGGTACGGCTGTGTGCGCCATTCCCGGCATTGCTGCGCCAGGCTGGCATCATCGCGGATCCACTGGATTTCGGGCGCGGTCACGAACATCTCCTTGGTCAAGTGCGGCGCATTATATAGAGCCTCGCGCCCTGCGAGCATTCCGCTCGGCACCGCGCTTGCCGATGAACGTAGCGAATGTCCATACTCCGCCCCTTGTCCGACAATCCGAACAAGGGAACTGCATGAAGAAGCTCAGCGGAATAATCGTCCTCCTGCTGGCTGGCGCGGCTCTTTACCTGGCCCTGAAGACCAGCCCGATCGACCCGCTCGCCTGGGATGCCCCGGCCGCTCCGCAGATGACCGGGGTCCTCGAACCCAACGACACCCTGATGAAGGCCGAGCTGCTTGGCCAGGGCCAACTGCACGGCCCCGAGGACACCGCCGTGGACAGCCAGGGCCGCGTCTATGCCGGTCTCGCCGACGGCCGCGTGGTACGCCTGGACGCCAGCGGCAAGGTCGAGACCTTCGTCGACACCGGCGGCCGCCCGCTGGGCATGGACTTCGATGCCGCCGGCAACCTGATCCTCGCCGACGCCTGGAAAGGCCTGCTTCGCATCGATCCGCAGGGCAAGGTGGAAACCCTCGCCACCGAGGCCGACGGCGTCCCCTTCGCCTTCACCGACGACCTCGACATCGCCAGCGACGGCCGCATCTACTTCAGCGACGCTTCCAGCAAGTTCCACCAGCCCGACTACATCCTCGACCTGCTCGAGGCCCGACCGCACGGCCGCCTGCTGCGCTACGACCCGTCCACCGGCAAGACCGAGGTGCTGCTCAAGGACCTGTACTTCGCCAATGGCGTGGCACTCTCGGCAAACGAGGACTTCGTACTGGTCAACGAGACCTACCGCTATCGCATCACCCGCTACTGGCTGAAAGGCGAGAAGGCTGGCCAGCACGAGGTGTTCATCGACAACCTGCCGGGCTTGCCGGACAACCTCCAGGGCGACCGCAAGGGTACCTTCTGGGTGGCCCTGCCGACCCCGCGCAAGGCCGACGCCGACTTCCTCCACCGACATCCCTGGCTGAAGGCGCAGCTGGCCAAGCTGCCGCGCATGTTCCTGCCGAAGCCCACTGCCTACGGGCTGGTCATCGCCATCGACGAACAGGGCAGGATCGTCCGCAGCCTGCACGACACCAGCGGCCACCACCTGCGCATGATCACCTCGGCGAAGCCGGTGGGCGACCAGCTCTACTTCGGCAGCCTGGAAAACGACCGGATCGGCCGCCTGGCGATCCCCTGAGAGAAACGAGACGAAAAAAAGCCCGGCGCAAGCGCCGGGCCAAGCCAATCGGACAAGCGTTCCGAGGGATAGAACACAGGAGCGGATACCTCGGAACGTGCCGATTCTGCATGTCTGGACAAATACCTCGCTGCCGGGCGAGGCTGATGACCGAGTAAGAATCTTCCCCGCCTGGAGCCGGCCCTTTCCTTTCGCCATTTCTCCGCCTCGCCGCGCGACGCCGGGATGACGCGACGCGGTCCAAGGGGCATGATCCACCCATCCGCCACCGGCTTTGCTTCCCGACCCAAGGAGTCCGCGATGTCGTCCGCCCAACTGCTGACCGCGCAACAACTGGCCGCCCGCCTCAGCGAACCCGACCTGCTGGTCCTCGACTGCCGTTTCGCCCTCGAAGACCCGTCCTACGGTGCCCGCGTCTATCAGGAGAACCACATTCCCGGCGCGCATTTCGCCGACCTCGAACGGGATCTTTCCGCTCCCGTGCGCAAGGGCGTGACCGGTCGCCATCCGCTGCCGGATCCCGCCGAGCTAGCGCTCAAGCTACAAGCCTGGGGCCTGCGCCAGGATAGCCAGGTGGTGCTCTACGACGACGGCCCCGGCGCATTCGCCGCCCGCGCCTGGTGGCTGTTGCATTGGCTGGGCAAGCGCGATGGGGTCTACCTCCTCGATGGCGGCCTGGCGGCCTGGAAGGCTGCGGGGCTGGCACTGACCAATGGCGAAAGCAGTCTTCGACCCGGCGATTTCCAGGGCCAGCCCGATGCCTCGCTGTTGATCGACGCCGCCACCCTCCAGGCCCAACTGGGCCAACCCGGACTGGCGCTGCTCGATGCTCGCGCGCAGCCGCGCTTCCGTGGCGAAGTCGAGCCCATAGATCCGGTCGCCGGACACATTCCCGGTGCCCAGTGCGCCGCCTTCACCGACAACCTTGGCAGCGACGGCCGCTTCCTTCCGCCGGAACAATTGCACCAGCGGTTCTCCGCCCTGCTGCGCGGTCGCCCGGTGGACGAGCTGGTCGCCTACTGCGGCTCCGGCGTCACCGCCTGCCACAACCTGTTCGCCCTGAGCCTCGCCGGCTTCCCGCTTCCGCGCCTCTACGCCGGCTCGTGGAGCGAGTGGATCACCGACCCGCACCGCCCGGTCGCCACCGGCGACTGACGCCATACGCTCGGACGCGGCTTACGCCGCGTCGGGCAGCTTCCTGAAGTAGTCGAGCAACTCCTTCTGCAACGCCTCGTTGCGGAACAGCCCGAAATGCCCGACCGCCCCCTCCGACCGCTCCTTGCGACGCAACTCCAGGCGCGCCGCGGCATAGACCTGGTGAAGCTTTTCCGCCGCAGCCCAGGGCACGTAGTCGTCGTCCTCGAACAGGAAGCTGGCGACGGGGATGTCCAGCGCCTCGTAACCCTGCCGCCGCAACCCGAAGCGCGGTGCCAGGAGGTAGTCCGGCTGCCGCACCCAGCGCGCCCAGTCGCGCATGAAATGACTCGGCATATCCAGGCTGCCGAGGCCGAAGAAACGGCTGGGAAAGCGGCGGAGCAGTCCGGTCAGTAGCGGCACCACCACGCAGAACAGGCCGAACATCTGCCAGCGCTGCCTGCCTCGCCAGCGCCTCCAGTACGGAAACGAACCGGCGACGAACGCGGCGCCGCTCAATCCGCTGGCCTGTCCAGCCAGACCGAGCAACTGCGCGCCGATGCTGTGGCCGACGAAATAGCGCGGTAGCTCCGGCGCGTGCGCTCGGCACCAGGCCAGCGCCGCATCGATGTCCTCGCGCCCCCAGTCGGCCAGGCGATAGCTAGCCGCGGCCGGGTCGTCGCCTTCGCTGCCGCGGTAGCTGAACAACAGCACCTCGTAGCCGGAAGCCGCGGCCAGGACGGCGAAGCGCTGGTAGAAGGCGCGCCTGACGCCGAGCGCGCAGGCCACCACGATGCTCCCCTGCGCATCGCCGACGGCCGGGAAGTGGTCGCCGACCAGGCGCACACCGTCACGGCAGGCGATCTCCACTGCGGTACTCATTCGCGCTCTCCTTTGCCGTGCGGGCTCGAGCAGCCGGGACGGACGCAATGCTCGACGGATCGCCAGGCGTGCTAGCATGAACATACCGACGGTATGTAAGAAGGCAACAGTATGAATATCAAGAGCAGGCAGCAGGAAAATGCCGAGGCGACCCGCGAGGCGCTGCTGGAAAACGCCCTCTCCGCCTTCATCGAACATGGCTATGGCGGCGTCTCCATCGACGCCATCGCCCGCGAGGCGCGCGTGACCAAGGGCGCGTTCTACCACCACTTCGGCAGCAAGCAGGAACTGCTCGCCGAATGCTACGAACGCCAGGTACGGACGATCGCCGAGGACCTGGACAGGGTGCCGGCGCAGGTCGACAAGTGGGCGGAGGCCGCCGCGCTGGCCGAGGCCTTCATCGACAGCGTGATGGCGCGCGGCAAGCGGCAACTGTCGCTGCAGGAGGTGATCACGGTCGTCGGCTGGGAGCGATGGAAACGCATCGACTCGCGCCATACGCTGCGCTACGTCGGGCGTCTGGTGGACGAACTGGCGGCCAGTGGCGAACTCAAGGACTACCGCCGGGAAACCCTGGTCGGCCAGCTCTACGGCTTCCTTACCCAGGCCGCGATGAGTCTTCGCGATGCACGCAACAAGCGGCAAGCGGCCAATGAAGTGAAAGCCATCATCCGCGACTTCCTCTACAGCCTGCGCAGGGGCTGAGAATGCCGCCCAGCACAAGCGAAGCAAGGACGCGCCGGTTTAATTTCCAGCGGGCATATCAGCCGTTCTCTAAAGCTGGAAACAATTTAAAAACAGTCCTTTACAGCTGACTTGTTTCACTACACTTCAAATCAAGCGGCTAAGTCCGCTATCGGCGGGGCCATCGGAATAGAAGCTGCCAAACTGCCCGGCCCCGCCGATCCACCTTGCGCGAGGCCGTCATGGGTATTTCCGCCAACGATCTTTGCCAGCACGTGATACGCCCGACCCTGGACTACCTGTCCTGCCACAGCCCCGCCGCCGAAGCGCTGCTGCTGGGCGCGGCGGCCTGCCAGTCGGCGCTCGGGAGCGCCCTCGACGACCGCCGTGGCCACGGCCTGTACCGCATCGCCAGCGAACGCCACCAGCAGCTCTGGGACCAGTACCTGGCGCTGGACCCGGAGCGCGCCAGCCGGGTCCGCGGCCTGGCCAGCCAGCATGCCTTCCTCGCCGCGCCGCACCTGGAACTGACGGTGAACCTGCGCTACAGCACGGCCATCGCCTGGTCGCTGGTGGAAGCCGCGCGACTGCCGCTGCCCGACCAGCACGACCACCTCGCCCAGGCTCGCGTGTGGCGCCAGGTATTCCAGCCGCACGGTCGCCTGCACGAGTTCATCGACGCCTGGCAACGCTGCATCGGCAGCCTCAGCCAGGTCGCCTGACGGCGAATGGAAAAATCCCGCGTCCGAAACAGACCAACCGGTCAGAAAATTTTTTACATACAGACACGAACGGTTGCGCTACCTTCGCTTCACTGGCACCGGAGCCAACCGCTCTGTTCCGCACCCTGCGGAACTTCGGAACACTGGCGCCGGTCTGGGAATCTTGGTAGTTTGCGCGCCGTTATACACAGGAGTTGCTCCAACAATGAAAACAATATGGTTTAAAACCTCTCTCGCACTGACCATTAGCGCTGTCTCGACCTACACCCTCGCCAACGGCATCGCCATCAACGAACAGAGCGCCAGCGGCGCCGGCACCGCCTACGCCGGCCGCGCCTCGTCCGCGCTCGATGCCAGCACCATCTACGGCAACCCGGCCGGCCTGTCCAAGCTGAAACGCACCGAAGTCAGCGGCGGTCTGGCCATCGTCAAGGCCAAGGACGACATCAGCCAGGCCCACAGCACCGCCCAGGGCAGCAACAAGGGCGACTCGGTACCGCTGGCCGCCGTACCGTTCGGCTACTTCTCCACGCCGATCAACGAAGATTTCACTTTCGGCCTGGGCATCTACGTGCCCTACGGCATCATCAACGATTACGAAAACGGCTTCATGGGCAGTTCCCACGGCTCCTATAGCAAGGTGCAGGTGATCACCGTGCAGCCGACCATCGCCTGGAAGATCAACGACAAGGTTTCCGTCGGCTTCGGTCCGACCTTCAACCGCATCGACGGCCAGTTGAAGAACACCCTGGCCACCAATGGCCTGCTCGGCAGCAACGGCGATACCAAGATCAACATCAAGGGCGACGACACTGCCATCGGCTACAACGTCGGCGTGATGGTCGACCTGACCGACGACACCACCTGGGGCCTGACCTACCACTCCAAGGTCAAGTACCACCTGGGCGGCAACACCGAAGTGAAGAACGCTCCGGGTGCCCTGGGCCTGAACGGCAAGTACGATGCCAAGCTGGACATCACCCTGCCGGAGTCGGTGGATACCTCCATCACCCACAAGTTCGACGACAAGTGGACGGGCTACCTGGGCGCCGTCTGGACCCGCTGGAGCCGCCTGGAGAAGATCGAGGTGCGCAACAGCGGCGTACCGGCGCTCGGCCAGGCCCTGGGCTTCAACACCATCGGCGAAGACCTGAACTGGCGCGACACCTGGTCCTTCTCGGTAGGTACCTCCTACCAGGCCACCCCGGAGTGGGTGCTGCGCACCGGCTTTGCCTACGAGCCCTCGCCGACCACCAACGAGGACCGCAACGTGCGCATCCCGGTGGGCGACCGCAAGGTCTTCACCGTCGGTGCCGGCTGGTCGCCGAACCAGGACCTGACCGTCGACGTGGCCTACGCCTACCTGTGGGAAACCACCGCCGGCGTCAACCAGGAAGGCAGCGCCCTGCAGCCGGCCTACAGCGCCAAGTACGACAACAGCGCGCATGGCCTGACCGCCCAGGTCACCTATCGTTTCTGATCGCACGCGCCAACGAAAAAGCCGGGCATTGCCCGGCTTTTTCATGCCTGGCCGACCCTCAGGGCTGGCTGGCGATGGCCTTCTCGATGGCGGCCTGGAGCTGCGGATCGTCCGGGGTGGTCTTGCTGGAGAACTGCGCGACCACCCTGCCCTGGCGATCCACCACGTACTTGTAGAAATTCCAGCGCGGCGCCTGGCCGCTCTGCTCGGCCAACTGGCGGAACAGCGGGATCGCCTCGTCGCCGCGCACGTGCTGCGGCTGGGTCATGGCGAAGGTCACGCCGTAGTTGCCATAGCAGATCTTCGCGGTCTCGGCGGTATCCGCGGCTTCCTGCTTGAAGTCGTCGGAGGGTACCCCGAGCACTTCCAGGCCCTGCCCCTTGTAGCGCTGGTAGAGCGCCTCAAGCCCCTTGAACTGCGGGGTGAAGCCACAGTGGCTGGCAGTGTTGACCACCACCAGCGGCTTGCCGGCGTAACGCTGGCAAAGATCGATGCTTTCCTTGGAACGCAGCTTGGTCAACTGGCCCTGCAACAGTTCCGGGCAATCGGCGGCCCAGCCGCTCAGCGGCAGCCCGGCGAGCGCCAGGGCGGACAACAGCACGCGAGGTTTCATGGAATGGCTCCTTGGCGACGAATGTCCCAGCTTACCCTTCCCCGCGCCTATCGCCACCTATCAGCATGCGCCCATGCCCAGTTCCAGCAGCGCCAGTCCGCCACGCTGCCAGCCCCACCAGGCGAGTCCCAGCAGCGCCCCGGCGGCGAGCAGCCAGGCCAGCTTCACGCCGCGCCTCCGGCCACCTGCAGGCGCGCCACCGGACGCTCGCGCACCGGCCAGTTGAGCAGCGCCGCGAGCAGGCTTAGAAGGATCGACAACTGCCAGACCAGGTCGTAGCTGCCGGTGCGGTCGTAGACCACCCCGCCCAACCAGCCGCCGAGGAAGGCGCCCAACTGGTGGAAGAGGAACACGATGCCGCCGAGCATCGACAGGTTGCGCACGCCGAACAGGGTCGCCACGGTGCCGTTGGTCAGGGGCACCGTGGACAGCCACAGCAGCCCCATGGCCACGCCGAAGGCGTAGGCGCTGTAGACGCTCAGCGGCAGCCAGAGGAACAGCACGATCACTACCCCGCGCACCAGGTACAGCGCGGTCAGCAGGCGCGGCTTCGACCAGCGCCCGCCGAGCCAGCCGGCGATGTAGGTGCCGAACACGTTGAACAGCCCGACCAGCGCCAGCACCGTGGTGCCGACCTGCGCCGGCAGGTGCTGGTCGACCAGGTAGGCCGGCAGGTGTACGCCGATGAACACCACCTGGAAGCCGCAGACGAAGAAGCCCAGCGCCAGCAGCCAGAACCCGGAATTCGCGCAGGCCTCGCGCAGCGCTTCGCCGAGGCTCTGTTCGTGGCCCTGCGGCGGCAACGGGCGATCCTTCATCAGCCCGGCCAGCGGCACGATCAGCGCCACCAGCAGGCCCAGGGCGAGCAGGGCCGAGGACCAGCCCAGCCAGCCGATCAGGCCGAGGGTACCGGGCAGCATGGCGAACTGGCCGAAGGAGCCGGCCGCGCTGGAGATACCCATCGCCATGCTGCGCTGCTCCGCCGACACTGCGCGGCCGACGGCGCCGAGGATCACCGAGAACGAGGTGCCGGAAAGGCCCAGGCCGATCAGCAGGCCGGCGCTCAGCGACAGCCCACTGGCCGACTGCGAGAGTCCCATCAGGACCAGGCCGAGGGCGTACAGCAGGCCCCCGACCAGCACCGCCCGCGCCGCGCCGTAGCGGTCGGCGAGCGCCCCGGTGAACGGCTGGGCCAGGCCCCAGACCAGGTTCTGCAAGGCGATGGCGAAGGCGAAGACTTCGCGGCCCCAGCCGAAGTCGGCGCTCATCGGCGCGAGGAACAGGCCGAAACCATGTCGCACGCCGAGGGACAGGGCGAGGATCAGGGCTCCGGACAGCAGGATCCAGAAGGCGGCACGCGGCATGGGTCGCTCCATCTACGGGTATATACCCGCTTTATCGTGAACGAAGCGCCTCGGCGAGAGGCTTCGTCGGTTGTCAGTCCAGTCGCTCCAGTTCCACCAGCAACGCCGCCAAGGCGCCGCTGCGCTCCTCGCCAAGGCGCCCGGCGAGACGCCGCTGCGCGTCTTCCCAGGCCGGCGTTCCGCGTTCCAGGGCATCCAGCCCGGCAGGCGTCAGCTCGACCAGGCGGTTGCGCTGGTCCTCGCCACCGGTCAGGCGCAGCAGGCCGTCGCCTTCCAGCACCCGCAGGTTGCGACCGAGGGTGCTGCGGTCGAGTCCCATGGCTTCGGCGAGTTCGGAAATGCTCGGCCGGTCCAGGCGCCGCAGGTGCCGCAGCAGGGAAAACTGCGCCACCTTGAGGCCGGTATCGGCCAGCGCCTCGTCGTAGAAGCGGGAAACGCTGCGGGCGGCGCGACGCAGTTTGGTACAGAGGCATTGGGTCGGTAGCATGGATGCGTGTATATACCCGTACCTCTCGTCGGTCAAGCGGATTGTCCGAACTGCCAACGCCGTCTGTTGCCCCTGCCAAGGCCGGACGCCGGGCGCTGGCCTATAACTCGCGCTGTCAGCGGCGACCGGGAGCACCCGGCGCCCTCCATCCATCGCCGAGGTAGCCATGCCCGTTTACAAAGCCCCGCTGCGCGACACGCGCTTCCTGCTCAACGAAGTCTTCGATTTCCCCGAGCATTACCGCAACCTCGTCAACGGAGCCGAAGCCACGCCGGACATGGTCGATGCGATCCTCGGCGAATGCGCGAAGCTCTGCGAGGAAGTGATCGCCCCGCTCTACCACAGCGGCGACGAGGAAGGCTGCCACCTGGAGAACGGCGAAGTACGGACGCCGAAGGGCTACAAGGAAGCCTACGAGGCCTATGTCGCCGGCGGCTGGCAGGGCCTCTCGCACCCGGTGGAGTACGGTGGCCAGGGCCTGCCGATGAGCCTCGGCGCGCTCAAGCAGGAGATGATGGGCACAGCCAACTGGCCGTTCTCCATGTATCCCGGCCTCTCCCTCGGCGCGATGAACACCCTGATGCAGCACGGCACCGAGGAACAGAAGCAGACCTACCTGGTTCCGCTCACCGAGGGCCGCTGGGGCGGCACCATGTGCCTCACCGAGCCGCAGTGCGGCACCGATCTCGGCCAGGTGAAGACCCGCGCCGAGGCCAACCCCGACGGTAGCTACGCCATCAGCGGGACGAAGATATTCATCTCTTCCGGCGAACACGACCTGACCGAGAACATCGTCCACATCGTGCTCGCCCGCCTGCCGGACGCACCGAAGGGCACCCGCGGCATTTCCCTGTTCATCGTGCCCAAGTTCCTTCCCGGCGAAGGCGGCGCGCTCGGCCCGCGCAACGGCGTGAGTTGCGGCGCGCTGGAGAAGAAGATGGGGATCAAGGCCTCGGCCACCTGCGTGATGAACTTCGACGGCGCCACCGGCTTCCTCATCGGACCGCCGAACAAGGGCCTGGAATGCATGTTCACCTTCATGAACAGCGCCCGCATCGGCACCGCCATCCAGGGCGTGGCCACCGCCGAGCTGGCCTACCAGGGCGCCCTCGCCTACGCCCGCGAACGCCGCTCCATGCGCGCGCTCTCCGGGACCAAGGAACCCGACCAGGTCGCCGACAGCCTGATGCACCACGGCGACGTGCGGCGCATGCTGCTGACCCAGAAGGCCATCGCCGAAGGCGGCCGGGCGCTGGTCTACCTGGCCACCCAGTACGCCGACCGGATGATCCAGGGCATCCTCAGCAACGACGACGCCGAATACGAACGCTGGGACGACAAGCTCGGCTTCCTCACGCCGATCCTCAAGGGCTGCCTGACCGAACTCGGCCTGGAAAGCGCCAACCTCGGCATGCAGGTGTTCGGCGGCCACGGCTATATCCGCGAACACGGCATGGAGCAGATCGTCCGCGACGCGCGGATCGCCACCCTCTACGAAGGCACCACCGGCATCCAGGCCCTCGACCTGCTCGGCCGCAAGGTCCTGCTGATGACCCAGGGCAAGGCCGTGCGCGACTTCACCAGGGGCGTGACCCGGTTCGCCGTCGACCTGCTGAAGAACGAGCCGCGCATGCGCGGCCGCGCCCTGGTGCTGCTCAAGCTCTGCGCCCAATGGAACCTGCTGACCCTGCGCATTGCCCTCAGCGCGCGCAAGCAACGCGATCTGGTGAGCACCGCCAGCCACGACTACCTGATGTTCTCCGGCTACGCCACGCTGGCCTATTCCTGGGCCCTCCAGGAAGCCGCTGCGCGCCGGCGACTGCGCCAGGGCGGCAGCGAGTCGGCGGACTTCTACAAGGCCAAGATCGCCACCAGCGAGTTCTACTTCGCCCGCCTGCTTCCGCGCGCCAAGGGCCACGCGGCGGCGATGGCGAAGCCGACCGGTTCGATCATGGACCTGAAGAGCGAGCACTTCGCCTTCGACTGAGGCGACCACCCGCAGCGCGCCAGCGGAGCCTCAGTCTCCGCTGGCGCCAGCCGGGGTCAGCAACAACGCACGAACGTCGTCGAGCATCGAGTCCCATTCCTCCTGGCCAATGTCCATCAGGCGGAAGTAGCGCAACATGAAGGCGCCCTCCACCGCCAGGAACGCCAGGCGCGCACGGCGCCCCTCGGGTGCGGACAGGTCCAGGCCTTCCAAGCGGCTGCGATACCACTGGTTGCTGCCCTCCAGGTGCTCGGGCGTCTGGATCAGCGCCGCCATCAGCGCCGCCGCCTTGCTGCTGGACAACTCGTCCGAACGCTGGGTCGCCTCGGCATGCGCGCGAACCCGCGTCAGCGGCGTCGGCTGCTTCCCCGCCACCGCTTCGAACAGGCTGTCGTAGGCCTTGCCCCAGCGCTCGAAGATCGCGTCGATCAGCGCGTCCTTGGTACCGAAGCAGTACTGCACGCCGCCCTTGGTGATGCCCATTTCCTTCGCCACCGCATCGATGGTCAGGCCGGCCGCGCCCTCGCGGGCGATCACCGCCTCGGCGGCATCGAGCAACTGGTCGCGGTCGATCGTTCGTCGGCGTCCCATGGCTACCTCTTGAGTTTAAATCCATACGTATGTATTTATATTTTCACGCGTCCGCCCGTGGCGCGCAATTCCCGTTATCCACGGCGAGCGAAGAACCGTTCGCCACAGAGGTTATCCCATGTTCCGGCAGAACCGCTGGCTGGTCCTGGCCATCGTCTCCAGCGCCCTGTTCCTCATCATCATCGACATGACCGTGCTCTACACGGCCCTGCCGCGCCTGACCCACGACCTCGGTGCGACGGCCGCGGAGAAGCTCTGGATCGTCAACGCCTATCCGCTGGTGGTCGCCGGCCTGCTGCCCGGCGCCGGCTTGCTCAGCGACCGCCTTGGCCACAAGCGGCTGTTCCTCGCCGGCCTGCCGCTGTTCGGCCTGGCCTCGCTGTGCGCCGCCTTCGCCCCCAGCGCCGCGGCGCTGATCGCCGCCCGCGCCGGGTTGGCGGTGGGCGCGGCGCTGATGATGCCGGCGACCCTGTCGATCGTCCGCCATGTCTTCCAGGACGAACGCGAACGCGCTCTGGCCATCGGCATCTGGGCCTCCGTCGCCTCTGCCGGCGCGGCGCTGGGGCCGGTGGTCGGCGGCGTGCTGCTGGAGTTCTTCTGGTGGGGCTCGGTGTTCCTCATCAACGTCCCGGTGGTGGCCATCGCCCTGTTGCTGGCGCTGCCGGCCATCCCCGCCTGCGGCGGCCAGTCACGGCGACCATGGGACGCCCTCGGCTCGCTGCAGGTGATGTTCGGCCTGGTCGGGGTGGTCTATGCAATCAAGGAACTCAGCGCGCGCGCCCCGGACTTCGGGCTGGCCGTCCTCGCCGCGCTCGGCGGCATGCTCTGCCTGTACCTGTTCGTCCGCCGCCAGCGCCGCGCCCGCGAGCCGATGATCGACTTCGCGCTGTTCCGCAACCGGCGCTTCGCCCGCGGCGTCGCGGTGGCCCTGGTGGCGACCATGGCGCTGGTCGGCATGGAACTGGTGTTCAGCCAGCACCTGCAACTGGTGCAGGGCCTGACGCCGCTGAAGGCCGGCCTGTTCGTCCTGCCGATCCCGCTGGCCTCGCTGGTGGTCGGGCCGCTGGCCGGCTGGCTGGTGCCGCGCTGGGGCGAGAACCGGGTGATGTGCGCCTCCCTGCTGCTCGGCAGCGCCGGATTGCTCGGCCTGGCCCTGTCCTACCAGTCCGCCACCGGAGCGCAACTGGCCAGCCTGGTGCTGCTCGGCGTCGGCTTCGGCGGCGCGATGACCGCCGCCTCCACCGCGGTGATGCTCAACGTGGACGAACAGAGTTCCGGAATGGCGGCCGCCATCGAAGACGTGTCCTACGAACTGGGCGGGGTGATCGGCGTGACCCTGCTCGGCAGCCTGATGAGTTTCGTCTACGGGATGTCGCTGAGGCTGCCCTCGGCCGAGCTGCCGGCGCGGGTCCGCGACAGCCTCGACGACGCCCTGTTGGTCGCCGAGGGCCTGGCGCCGGAGGTCGCGTCGCGGCTCGTCGAGCTTGCCCGGCAGGCTTTCGACCAGGCCTTCGTCGCCGTGCTACTGGCCGCCGCCGCGCTGCTCTTCCTCATCGCCATGGCGGTCCTGCGCCAGCCGCGTCCGGCTACAGAGCCAGCGCCACCAGCACCGCACACTCGGTAAGTTCGACCAGCGCGCCGGCGGTGTCCCCGGTGGTGCCGCCGAGGCGCGCGAGGAAACGGCTGCGCAGCCAGGCGAAGAGCATCAGCGTCACCAGCAACGCCAGCAGGCCGGCCAGGCCGAACGCCAGGGCCAGGCCGAAACTCACCCCCAGCACCCACGGCAGGCTGCGCGCCGGCAGGTGCTCGGCGATGGCCTGGCCGAGACCGCCGGGGCGCGCGTAGGGCGTGGTCAGGAACAGCAGCGGCAGGCTGCTGCGCGCCAACCACGGGGCCAGCGGCAACAACCCGGCCTCGCCCTGGCCGAGCAGCGCCGCCAGGGCGGAGAACTTCAACAACAGGACCAGTACTAGGACCACCACCGCCACCGGGCCGCTGCGCGGGTCCTTCATGATCGCCAAGGTCCGCTCGCGGTCGCCCAGCCCGCCGATCCAGGCGTCCGCCATGTCGGCCAGGCCGTCCAGGTGCAGCGCGCCGCTCAGCGCTACCCACAGGCTCAGCAGCAAGGCTGCCTGCAACAGCGGCGGCGTACCGTCGAGCGACCGCGCCGCGGCGTACAGCACGACGCCGATCAGCACCCCGACCAGTGGATAGCAGAGCACCGCGCGGCCGAACTGTTCCGGCGTCGGCATCGCCGACAGGCGCACCGGCAGGCGGGTGAGGAACTGCAAGGCGACCAGCAGTGAGCGCAAGGCTTCGCGCATGGCTATTCCCCTTCCCGGCATTCGTGCCAGCGATCGTCGCCCTCTCCGGCGCGCAGGCCGAACAGTGCGCCATGACCGACGTCCACCTGCAGCAAGCGCTCGCGCGGCAAGCCACGGGCGCGAGCGAG
The DNA here is from genome assembly GCF_005503585.1 of Pseudomonas sp. 2VD. Taxonomy (NCBI): domain Bacteria; kingdom Pseudomonadati; phylum Pseudomonadota; class Gammaproteobacteria; order Pseudomonadales; family Pseudomonadaceae; genus Pseudomonas; species Pseudomonas sp. 2VD. The sequence goes on along the minus strand of NZ_SCND01000006.1, from coordinate 2,152 downwards.
CAACAGACGGATGACGCCGCCATGGGTCACCAGCAGCACACGACGGCCGGCATGACGCTGGAGCAGGCGTCGCTGGGCGGCCAGCACCCGCGCCTCGAACTCGGACAGCGGCTCGCCGCCCGGCGGGGTAAAGGCGTAGGGATCGGCCCAGAAGCGGCCGAGCGCCTCGCTGTGGCCGTCCATCAGGCTGGCCGCCGAGCGCCCCTCCCAAGCGCCGAAATGCAGTTCGCGCAGATCGTTTTCCAGTTCCAGCTCGATCCCCTGGCGCTGCGCCAGTTCCTCGGCGAAGGCGCGGCAACGTTGCAATGGCGAGCTGACCAGCAGGTCCCAGCGTCCGCCTTCCACCGCCGTGCGCATCTGCGCCCAGCCACGCGCGGTCAAGGCGTCGTCGAGGCTGCCGCGGAAACCGCCGCCGGACTCGGTTTCGCCATGCCGCAGGAGGTCCAGGCGCAGGCTCATGCCGGGCGGTCCGAGACCGCCGCTTCGGCGAAGGTCGCCATCCCCGCGTGCAGCGCGCAGGCCTGGCGCAGCAGCGGCACCGCCAGAGCCGCGCCGCTGCCCTCGCCCAGGCGCAGGCCGAGGTCGAGCAGCGGTTGCGCCGCCAGGGCTTCGAGCACATGCCGATGGCCCGGCTCGGCACCGCTGTGGGCGAACAGCAGCCAGTCGCGGCAGGCCGGGTTCAGGCGCACCGCGCAGAGCGCCGCGACGCTGCAGATGTAGCCGTCGACCAGGGCGACCATGCCTTTCTGCGCGCAGGCCAGGTAGGCGCCGGCCAGCGCGGCGATCTCCAGCCCACCGAGACGGCGGAGGGTTTCGAAGGGGTCGGCGCTATGGGCGCCGTGCAGGGCCAGGGCGCGCTCGATCACCGCGGTCTTGTGCGCCACGCCGCTGGCGTCCAGCCCGGTTCCCGGCCCGACCAGCGCGCTCACCGGCGCATCCAGCAGCGCGCAGGCCATGGCCGCCGCCGCAGTGGTATTGCCGATGCCCATCTCGCCGCCGATGAACAGCTGGCTGCCGGCCTGCTCGGCGCGGCGCACGCTTTCGCGCCCGGCCTCGAGCGCCAGCAGGCACTGTTCGGCGCCCATCGCCGGGGCCTCGACGAAGTTCGCGGTACCCGCCGCCAGGCGCAGGTGGCGCACGCCGGGCAAGGCTTCCAGGGGGACGGCGGTGCCCAGGTCGACCACCTCCAGGCCGGCGCCGAGTTCGCGCGCCAGCACGCTGATCGCCGCGCCGCCGCGGACGAAGTTGCGCAGCATCTCGCCGGTGACCGCCTGCGGATAGGCCGAGACGCCCTCGGCGACCACCCCGTGGTCGCCGGCGAAGACCGTCACCCAGAGCCTCTCCAGGCTCGGTCGTTCGCGCCCCTGCAACGCCGCCAGGTCGATCGCCACCTGCTCCAGGCGGCCCAGCGAGCCGCGCGGCTTGGTCAACCGGTCCTGGCGTTCGGCCGCGCGCCGGCGCATCTGCGGGTCCGCCTCGCGGCAGGTGTCGCGCCACCATTGCAGACTCATAGCGGTTCTCCTTTCAACGGCATGGGCAGGCCGGCGACGGTGAAGGTCACCCGTTCGCAGCGTTCGGCGATGGCCTGGTGCAGCCAGCCGGCCTCGTCGACGTAGCGCCGGCTGAGTTCGCCCAGCGGCACCACGCCGAGCCCGGTTTCGTTGCTGACCAGGATGATCCGTCCCGGCAGCGCGCCGAGACATTCCAGCAGCGCCTCGCGCTCGCCGTCGAGACGCTGGGGATCGTCGCAGAGCAGCAGGTTGGTCAGCCACAGGGTCAGGCAGTCGACCAGCAGGCAGCGTCCGGCCTCGGCCTCGCTGCGCAGCGTCGCCGCCAGCGCCAGGGGCTCTTCCAGGGTTCGCCAGTGGGCCGGGCGGCGCGCGCGGTGCTCGGCGATGCGCCGGCCCATTTCGCCGTCGCCGGCCTGGGCGGTGGCGATGTAGCTCACCGCCAGCCCGCTCTCGGCGGCCAGGCGCTCGGCCAGGCGGCTCTTGCCGGAACGGGCGCCGCCAAGGATCAGGTCACGCATGGGGTTCTCCGCAGAGGGCGAGCAATCGCCCGGTATCCAGGTGGCGCTCGACCAAGTCGGCGAGCCGCTCGATGTCGCGTTCGCGCAAGGCCTGGTAGTCCACCGCCTGGACCTCGCGCAGGC
>NZ_SCND01000069.1:0-20756 GCF_005503585.1 Pseudomonas sp. 2VD | reverse complement strand
CGCCTGCCCCGCCTCCACCACCCAGTAGCGTTGCTCGGCCCGGCCGGGATGCAGGCGGTGGTCCTGGCCGCCATCCACCGCGACCACCGCCATGTGCCGCTGGATCGCCTCGATCGCCGGGAGGAAGCGTTCGCGGTTGAAGCCGTCGGCGTACAACTGCTCCGGCGGCTGGTTGGAAGTGGCGACCAGCACCACGCCCTCCTCGAACATGATGCGCAGCAGGCTGCCGAGCAGGATGGCGTCGCCGATATCGCTGACGAACAGCTCGTCGAAGCACAGCACCCGCACGTCCCGCGCCAACTCGCGGGCCAGGGCGCGCAACGGGTCGGCTGTACCGGTCAGTTCGAACTGGCGCTGGTGCACCCATTGCATGAAGTGGTGGAAGTGCTGGCGCCGCGCGGGCACGCGCAGGCACTGGTAGAAGTGATCCATCAGCCAGGTCTTGCCGCGTCCTACCGGTCCCCACAGGTAGACGCCCTGGATCGCGCCGTGGCGGTGCGGCTCGTGCAGGGCCTGGAAACAACGCTCCAGCGCCTCGGCGGCGCGCCGCTGCGCCTCGTCGGGAGCGAAACCGCGCTGTTCCACGGCCTGACGATAGGCGGCGAGCGGCGACATGGCCGGCAGATCGGGAGAGGTATCGGGCATCGGGCAGTTCCACCTGGCGCAGAGCGCGGAGCCAGACGCTCCGCAAAGCGCCGAGTCTACTGCGCCCGGCTGGGTTTGGGCGAATGCCGCAGCGCCGGCACGGCGGATAGTCGCGGGAGGTTGGCCGAATAACCGCTTGCGCTTATCCGCCGCGATCCCGAGCGCCTGAACTCAGATCGACAACCGCACCGCCCGCTCGCCATCGATCCGCTGGCCACCGCGCTTGTTCACCACCAGCTCGCCGATGGCGATCAGCCGCGTGCGCGTGACGTTGCGGCTGAGTCCCAGCAGGTTGGCGGTATGCACCTGGTTGCCATGGCAGAAACGGTACGCCGCGCGCAGCAGGGCATCCTCGACCCGCCCATGGAGGTTCTCGCCCTGCTCTTCGAACAGCCGCTGGAAAGCCTGCTGCAACAAGTGCTCGGCGGCGCCGCTCGCCGGGACCCCGCGCGCCAGCTCCTCGCCACGCTCCAGGCGCAGGTTGGACAGGTGCAGGTCATCCGCGCGGATCAGCCCGTCGCGGCAGATCAGCAAGGTATGGTGGATGACGTTCTCCAGCTCGCGGATGTTCCCCGGCCAGGAATAGGCGCGCAACTTCTGCGCCGCCTCCGGGCTCAACTGGCTCTGGCCGTAGCCCAGGCGACGGCTGTACTCGGCGATGAAGTGGCGGGTCAGCGGCAGGATGTCGCCGGGTCGCTCGCGCAACGGCGACAGCTCCAGGCTGACGACATTGAGCCGGTAGTACAGGTCCTCGCGGAAGTGCCCGGCGTTGATCGCCCGCTCCAGTTGCACGTTGGTCGCCGCCAGCACGCGCACGTCGATGGGGATGCTCTTGCGCGAACCCAGGCGCACCACCTCGCGCTCCTGCAACACACGCAGCAGCTTGACCTGGATCGGCATCGGCAGGTCGCCGATCTCGTCGAGGAACAGGGTGCCGCCGTTGGCTTCCTCGAACCAGCCGGCCTTGGCCGCCAGGGCGCCAGTGAAGGCGCCCTTCTCGTGGCCGAACAGCTCGGCTTCCACCAGTGACTCGGAGAAGGCCCCGCAGTTGACCGCCACGAACGGGCCGTTGCGCCGCGCGCTGAGGTTGTGGATATGCCGCGCCACCAGTTCCTTGCCGGTGCCGGTCTCGCCGATCACCAGCACGCTGGCCTCGCTCGGCGCCACCTGGCGCAGGTGTTCGAGCAGGGCCTGGGACTTCGGGTCCTCGAAGACCTGGGCGGTGGCGCGGATCGAGGTCGCCAGGTTCGGCGAACGTGGCAGCGTCAGCAGCCGGTCGGGAGTATGGGTAGAAGCGTTCATGAGTAGAAGGTCGGTTGCGGCGGTGACTGGTTCAGCGCCCAGTCGCCCAGCTCGCGGATCTTGTAGTCCAGCGGGTCGTGCAGGGTCTGGGTGCGCAGGTTGCGCCAGTAGCGGTCCAGGCGCAGGGCGGCGTGAGTGGAGCGGGCGCCGGTGACTTCGAACATGCGGTTGCACAGGTCGAGGCCGTTGCGCGTCGCGGCGACCTTGGCGGCGGCGATGGCCAGGGCCAACTGGCCGCGCTCGCTGGCGTCCAGCGCCGGGCCCTCGGACCAGGCGGCGTCAAGGCGTTGCGCGGCGCGCTCGACCAGCGCCCGGGTGCTTTCCAGGCCGACCCAGAATTCGCCGTAGCGCGCCAGCACATAGGGGTCGGCATTGGCCTCGGCGACCTCGGAGCGGAACCACGGTCGCGCTTCGCGCAGGGTGTACTGGCGAGCCTCCTCGAAGGCGCCTTCGGCGATGCCGAGGAACACCTCGGTGAAGATCAACTGGGCGATCAGCGGCCGCAGGCAGGCGAACGGCGTGCTCAGCGGCCCGGGATCGAGCAGCAACTCGCTCTCCTCCACCCGCACCCGCTCGAAGATCGCGCTGCCGCTGTCGGTCTGCCGCTGGCCCATGTTGTCCCAATCCTGGCCCAGGCTGATACCGCTGCGCGCGGTGGGGATGGCGGCGATCAGCAGCGGCCCGCCCTCGCCGTCCAGCGCCGAGGCGATGAGCATCTCCGAATCGCGGGCGCCGGAGCAGAAGCTCTTCTTCCCGGAGAACTCGCGCCAGCCGTCGAAGCGCCGGGCCACGGTACGGTTGTCCAGCGGGTTCAGCGCGTTGCCCCAGAACCAGCGGTTGCGCGCGGTCAGCTCGAACCATGGCTGCCATTGCTCGGGCCGCGAGAACAGGCGCACGGTGGCCAGCATCAGGTGCTGGAAGCCGTAGACGTGGGCGATCGAGCTGTCGACCCGGGCCAGTTCGCGCACGGTTTGCAGGGTTTCGCTCCAGCTCGCCCCCAGGCCGCCGTATTCGCGCGGAATGATCAGCGACAACAGGCCGCTGCGGCGCAACGCGTCGCGCTCGGCCTTCGGGGTGCCGCCGGCGACGTCGCGCTCGGCGGCGTTCTCGGCGAAATCGGCGGCCAGGCGCCGGGCAATCTGCAACGGCGTTTGCGCCTCGGGGCGGGTCTTCGCATTCACAGGGCGTTTCTCCTCGGGGGCCCGGCTGCTCAAGCGCCGGCGCGAACCGGCAGCACGTCGTTGGCGATCATTTCGCCGAACGGCCCGGTCAGGTTGGTCAGCCCACGGCCGGCCAGGCTGGCGTAGGGTTCGGGCAGCAGCGGGAAGACCAGTTCGGCGAAGCGGTAGGCCTCTTCCAGGTGCGGATAGCCGGAGAAGATGAAGCTGTCGATGCCAAGCTCGGCGTACTCCCCGATCCGCTCCGCCACCTGCCGCGGATCGCCGACCAGCGCGGTGCCGGCGCCGCCGCGCACCAGGCCGACCCCGGCCCAGAGGTTCGGCTGGATCTCCAGGCGATCGCGGCGGCCGCCGTGCAGCGCGGCCATGCGTCGCTGGCCTTCGGAGTCGAAACGGGCGAAGGACTGCTGCGCGGCGGCGATGGTCTCGTCGGAGATGTGCTCGATCAGCCTGTCCGCGGCGCGCCAGGCCTCTTCGGCGGTTTCGCGGACGATCACATGCAGGCGGATGCCGAACTTCACCGTACGCCCATGGCGAGCCGCCCGCTGGCGCACGTCGGCGATCTTCGCCGCCACCGCCGGCAACGGCTCGCCCCAGGTCAGGTAGACGTCCACCTGTTCGCCGGCCAGTTCGTGGGCGGCCTCCGAGGAGCCGCCGAAGTACAGTGGCGGATACGGCCGTTGCAGCGGCGGATAGAGCGCCTTGGCGTTCTCCACGTGGATGTGCTTGCCGTGGAAGTCCACCGCCTCGCCCTGCAGGACGCGCCGCCAGACCCGAAGGAACTCGTCGGTGACCTCATAGCGCTCGGCGTGGCCGAGGTGGATGCCGTCGCCGCGGTTCTCGTCGGGATCGCCGCCGGTGACCACGTTGATCAGCAGGCGCCCGCCGGACAGGCGGTCGAGGGTCGCCGCCATCCGCGCCGAGACGGTCGGCGAAACGATTCCCGGACGGATCGCCACCAGGAAGCGCAGGCGCTCGGTCAGCGGCGCCAGCGCCGAGGCCACCACCCAGGAGTCCTCGCAGGAGCGTCCGGTGGGGATCAGCACGCCGTGGTAGCCGAGGCTATCGGCCGCCTGTGCCACCTGTTTCAGGTAAGGCAGCGAGACCGGCCGCGCGCCCTGGCTGGTGCCGAGGAAGTGGCCATCGCCGTGGGTCGGGAGGAACCAGAACACGTTCATCGGCGCACCTCAGGCGATCTTCAACAGTTCGGAGCGTCCGCCGAACAGCGGCGCGGCGCGCTCGGCGGCGAGGCGGATGCGCGCCTTCAGCGGCTCGCTGACGATCCGGTAGTTGTCGAAGTCGGCCTCGCTGGCGTAGACCCCGATGGGCAGGGTGATCGCCTGGAAGAAGCTGAACAGCGGGCGCAACTGGTGGTCGAGGACCAGCGCGTGGCGCTCGGTGCCGCCAGTGGCGGCGAGCAGCACCGGGGTGTCGATCAAGGCGTTGAGGTCGATCAGGTCGAACAGGTGCTTGAGCAGGCCCGGATAGGAGCCACGGTAGACCGGCGAGGCGACCAGCAGCAGGTCGGCGCTTTCGATCTCGTCGAGCACCGCCTGCAGTTCCGCCGGCGCCTGGTTGCGCGCCAGGGTAGCGCCCAGCGGCGCGGCGATGTCGGTCAGCTCGATGACTCGGCTGTCGATCGGCAGCGACTGGCCAAGCTCGGCGATCAGGGCCTGGGTGAGTACCAGGGTGCGGGACGGGCGATAGGTGCCGCCGGAGACGGCGACGACTTTGAAGGGGCTGGTCATGGGATTTCCCTGTGGACTGTTGCGCTAGGTGCAGTGCCCTGGAGCAAGGGCCGTACCAACGGGGAAATGTGCGTTTTCCGGGCAGTTGCGGCGGGTTTCCGGCCTCGGCCTGTCAGCCACGCAACAGCGCTGCTGTCCGACTGTTGCCCGGGCAACAGTTCAGTTCAGCTTGTAGGCCTGGAGCAGGAATATCTGGAATGCCCGCGCCGAATACTGGTCGCCCGGCGGCAGGACGAACGGCGGCAGGCGCCCCTTGCGGCGCTTGACGTCGGCCCAGCGCTGGCCATTGCGCGAATGGAACTGGCAGAACGGCTGGTCGCCCAGGTAGAACACCCCCGGCCGCGGCTCGCGGATGCGCGGCCAGCGGCGCAGGCAATCCAGCAGCGGGCCGAGGTCGGCGAGTTGTTCCGGCGAACAGTACGGCATGCAGCGATCCTCTTCGCCGGGTCGGGAAACCAAGGTTGCTGTGACTGGAGGACCGGGCGGACTCGGCGCGGCCGGGAAAGCGGCTACCGGGAGCGAGCGACACAGGCGAGCGGAGCGAGGCATGGCGACGTCCCTGGTCCGGCCAACGAGATTCACCGCTCCGTTGTAGAACAGCCGCCGTCCGGGTTCTTGCCGGTTTTGTGGGGGAATTGTGAAAGACTGTAAAGCACCACGCTCACTTGCCCACCAGCGAGACCACGTTGTGTCGTGGCGAGGTTTCCAGCTCGCCGATCTTCTCCAGGCGGGCGCGCACGATGTTGCGGCTGATCCCCAGCAGGCGTCCGGTCTGCAACTGGTTGCCGTGGCAGAAGCGATAGGCGGCGCGGAACACGGTTTCCTCGATGTGCTCGTAGAGATCCTCGCGGTTTTCCTCGAACAGTGCCTGCAGCGCCGCTTCCAGCGCCGAGCCGGCGGCGCTCTCGGGGGCGCGGCGCAAGCCGCTCGGCTCCTGGCGCGCACGCATGTCGATGAGGTGCAGGTCGGCCGGCTGGATCAGGCGGTTGCGGCAGACCAGCAGCGCGTGGTGGATGGCGTTCTCCAGCTCGCGGATATTGCCCGCCCAGGAATGCCCGAGCAGCTTGCGCTCGGCTTCCGGGCTCAGGCTCGCGCTGGTGTAGCCGAGGCGCCGGCAGTGCTCGACGATGAAGTACTCGGCCAGCGGCAGGATATCGCCGCGGCGCTCGCGCAACGGCGGCAGTTGGATGGTCGCCACGTGCAGGCGGTAGAACAGGTCCTCGCGGAAGTGCCCGGCGACCACCGCGTCGGCCAGGTCGACGTTGGTCGCCGCCACCAGCCGCACGTCGATGGGGATCGGCCGGCGCGAACCGAGCCGCACCACCTCGCGCTCCTGCAGCACGCGCAGCAGCTTGACCTGGATGCTCGGCGGCAGGTCGCCGATCTCGTCGAGGAACAAGGTGCCGCCGTTGGCCGCCTCGAACCAGCCGGCCTTGCTCTGCAACGCACCGGTAAAGGCGCCCTTCTCGTGGCCGAACAGCTCGCTCTCCACCAGGCTCTCGGCGAAGGCACCGCAGTTGACCGCGACGAACGGGCCGCCGCTGCGTCCGCTGAGGGCATGGATATGGCGCGCCACCAGCTCCTTACCGGTGCCGGTCTCGCCGATGACCAGCGCGTTGGCCTCGCTGGGCGCCAGGCGCTCGATGCGCTCCAGCAGCTCGCGGGAACGGGGGTCGTTGAACACCAGCACGGTGGCGCGCACCGATTTGGTCAGCTCGCGGGCGTGGGGATGGGTGATGACGGACATGCTGGGTTCCGAGCCGGGGAATGTGCGCCCATCTTGCCCCAGGAACCCATAGATTAAAAAATTCTGAATTCGTATTTATATATTCGAATAAAAAATATAACCCCGCTCCTTAGGGCAGTACGCCAAGCAGCGACCAGACCCGGCGCGCCTCCGAGTCCGCATTGATCAGCTCCGCCAGCAGCTCGCTCAGCGGCTTGTTGCCCCATTCCACCGCGCGCTTGATCAGGTAGGGAACCGGGCTGTGCGGCTCGGTGCGCGCCAGGTAGTCGGCGATCAGCAGCAGTTGCCGATAGGCGTCCTCGCGACTGGTCGGCGCGCCAGCCGGCCCGCTCGGCGCGCTCGCCGGGACGCTTTCCTCGCCGTCCGCGTCGCCTTCGGCGGCGTCCGCCTCCGCGACCGGTGGCTGTTCTTCGGGCAGCGGCGCTTGCGGGTGCATGGCGATGAACTCCTTGAGCAAGGCCAGCCATTGCGCGATGACCTCGCGCAGCGGCTGGCAACTGGGGGCGAGTTCGCCTAGGCAGCGGTCGCACCACTGTTCCAGGCGTTGCAGTTGCTGCTGGCAGGCGAGCAGGCTGGCCTGCTTGCGCTGCCATTGCACCAGGGGCTCCGCGCGCAACGCTTCGTCGAGCTTCTTCTGCTGAAGTTGCGCCGCTTCCAGCGCCGCCTTGGCGCTCTTGCTGTCGCCGCTGGCGACCTGCTGGCGCTGCAACCTCTGCCAGGCATAGAGGGTGATCTCGGCGAAGGCGCCCTGCCCCATCAGCGGCAGGCGCGTGTGCAGCAGCTCGGCATAGCGGCGCAACAGCCAGTCGATGGGCGGCACCCGCCACGACTGATCGCCGTCCTGGGCTTGCGGATGCACCTCCTCGGGGTAGCGCTCGCAGAGTTCCGCCAGCAGCACCAGCGCGCGCTGCAATCCGCCCAGCCCGCCGCGTTGCAGCCAGGCCTCGCCGAGCCAGGCGGCGAGCATCAGGTCCTTGCTGCGCCGCTGCAACAGTTCGCTGGCCAACTGCTCCACCGCGGCCCAGTCGGCGCGCTTGGCTTCCGCCTGCCAGACGCCGGTCGGCAGGCTGCTGTCGTCCTCCCGGCGCAACTCGCGCAGGCGGTCGTAGTCCGGGTCGTAGCGCAGGCTGGGGCCACACGGCTGTCCGGGGTCGATCGGTTCGAGCAGCACTTCCAGGGGCAGGGCGTTGCCGGAAAGAGGCAGGGTCATGGGGTACCTCCGTTGCTGGCGACGGTGGCCGGCAACAGCGTCGCGAACGGCGATTGCGGCGCGCGCACCGGCAGCGGCTGGATGGACAGCGGGGTCTTGCCGCCCAGGCTCATCAACGACAGGCGGAGGAACATCCGAGCCTCGTTTTCCGGGCTGTAGGGCGCATACACCGGCAGTTGCAGGACCAGCGGAAACTCCGTGTAGTCGACGTTCGGCGGGCGCTGCCGGGAGAAGTGCGCGCGCATCATGCGTAGCAGCGCCCAGGAGCCCTGGTAGCTCCAGCCGGCCTCGAGGTCGGCCACCGCCAGGCTGGCCTGGCGCGGGTCGTCTGCCGGACGCTGCGAGCCGTTCTTCGCCCAGCGCAGCATGATCTTCAGCGGATCGCCGACGTTCCAGGTCAGGCCCTTGTCCTGCGCGCCGGGGAACCGGCTTTCCTGGTCGCCCGAGTACAGGCTCCAGGCGATCACCTGGTCGGCGCCGCGTTCCAGGCTGCGGTCGCTGCGCCAGTCGATGTCCAGGGCGACGCCGAGCAGGCCCGACTTGTCGCGCTCGAACAGCGGGCCGAGCCAGCCCTGCGCCTGTTCCAGGCGGCGGACGAAGTCCTCGGCGGCCGGCAGGTCCGGCGAGCGAACCTGGGCCAGCCCTTCGCGCACCTGCGGCAAGCGCGTCTCCATCAGCTTCAGCAGGTGCCGCACCCGCCCCGGCTCGGCATCGGCCGCTTCCAGGCTGTAGGCGAAGGGGAAGCGTCCGGCGAGGTACTGGTTGAAGTAGTCGGCGAGGTCCTTCCAGGCCTGCGCCGCCTGCTGCTGTTGCAACGACTGGCAGCGCCCGAGCGCGCCCTGGCGCAGGTCCACCAGGCGCGTCGCCAGGTCGCTGCGGCTGGACGGCAGGAGCACGCCGTTGAGAATGTCGGCGCAACTGCCGATGTCCATCTGGTTGAAATCGTTACCCACCAGCTTCGCCAGCTGCGCCGCAGTGCTCGCCGGGTTGTCGGCCTTGAATTTCTGCAGTTCGGCGTTGAGCGCGCTGAAGCGCACGAACGCGTTGTAGTCGGCGGTGGCCAGGCTGGACTGCTGCGCCTGCAGCCACTCCAGCGCCGGGGCGTGGCGCTCGGCGACCGCGGCCATGGCATTGAACTGGCTGGTCAGGCTCTGCTTCAGCTCGGCGCTGTCCTGGGCGCGGAACGCCTGCAGGCCGAAATTCGGCGCGCCCGACCAACGGCTGAAATCGACCGGCTCGCGCAGCACCGCCTGCTCGTCGATGTCGCGCAGGGCCTGGCCGATATCGGCCACGGCCAGCGCGTTGAGGCTGGCCAGCAGGCGCGAGCCGGCCTGCATGTCCTGCAACTCCAGCAGCGCCGCCTGCAATGCGCGAGGCATTGCGGCTGGTCAGGCTGCGACTGCGCGGCCCGAGGCTCTGCCACATGGCCTCGGTCGTCGCGCTGGCGGCGGCGTGCAGGACCGAGTAGCGATAGCGCGGGTTGAGCGACGGCAGGGTGCTCTCGTAGTAGCCGCTGAAGTCGTTGAAGAAGCTCAACGCCTGGGTCACGCCGATGTCGTCGATGCTCAGCAGGGAGTGCTCCGCCAGCGTCTTGCCGGCCAGGGCCACGGAGACGAAGTCCTTGGTCTTCAGGTCATCGATGGCGCGTTTCAGGCCGAGCAGGTCATCGGCCAGCTTGAGCGTCGCCCCCTGCTTCACCAGCAGGCCGTCGCCGGCAGCCTCCGGAGGCGCGATCCATTCGCTGCGGAACTGCTGCTGCAACTGCACCGTGAGGTTCTGCAGTTCCTCCACGCGGTCTCCCAGCAGGCTGCTTTGCTGGGCGCTCTTGAGCAGGTTCTGGTAGCCAGGGACGAGATCCTGGCCGACGCCATTGCCCCAGATCAGGTTGATGCGGTTGACCTGCTGCTGCAGGTGGTTGATCAATTCGCCGACCCCCAGCAACTGGGCCGCCGTGGCATCTCGTTCCTGGCCGAGCTGCGTGAGTTCCTGGGTCAGGGCATTGCCGGTGCGTTCCAGGCTGTCGGTGAGGAAGTAGGCGTTCAGCCAGCGGGCCATCAGGTCATGGAAGTTATCCGCCGCCGTGGCGCCGACCCGGCCCAGGTCGAGGGCGGCGAGATCGGCCGGACGCTCGGCGAACAGCGTGCGGTTGTAATAGGCCAGGCGCGCCAGGCTGCCGCCGTTGTAGTTGCTGCCCAGGGCGTCGTTGCTCAGTTGCAGGAGATCGTCGAGCGGCGTCTTGCGGTTGTCGATGGCCTGGGCGAACAGGCGATTGTGGCGCTCCAGGGTGGTGGCGCGGGCGACCAGGTCCTTCGCCGCCAGGTAGTCCTTCCACTGGCTGGGGTCGTCGCCCTCCTTCAGGCCGGGCTGGCCGTCGCTGCGGATCGCCCGCAGGTCGCTCGCCTCGCCTTCCAGCAGGCTGCGCAGCGGGCGTACCAGCAGGCGCTCGGAAACGCGGCGATACGCGCTGTCGATGCGTGCGTCCAGGGAGGAAAACCAGGAACTGGGGAATGCCAGCGAGGTGAAGCGCCAGCGCGGCGCCTGTGCCACCAGTTGCCACCAGGCCTGGACGTTCTGCCGGACCTGGGCGGCGCGCCGGGTGTCGTCGTCGAGCGGCTGGTAGCGCTCGCTGGCGCCATGCAGCAGTTGCGACAGTTCGCCGGCGTCGCGCAGCGCGTCACGCCAGACCCAGGTCATCAGGCCGCCCCAGAGCAGGCACAGGCACAGCGCAGCGAGGCCGATACCGCGTTGCCAGCGCTGGCGCAGCTGGAGGATGCGCGGCACCGCCTGGGCCAGGCCTTCCTCGGCAAGGATCCGCCGTGCCCACAGTTGGCTGGCGAAGCTGCTGCGCCGACGCGGCGCGTCGACCGCCGGCAGGGCTTCGTCGCTTGCCGCCCCCGCCGCCTCGCTGCCGCTCAGGTAGAGACCGCGAAAGCGCGGCGCCTCGCCCCTGGCGTTGCCCTGGAAGACCGGTTCGAGCAGCGCCTGCAACGAACCGCGGAGGCTTTCCAGGCGTGGCGGCAGGCAATACAGGTCGTTGTTCACCTGGCCGCGCAAGGTACCGAGTTCGACGATCGACTCGGTCAGGGTGGCGGTGATTTCCTCCAGCGCCTGCTCGCACCAGCGCGACTGCCAGGCCGCCTCGGCGGCGAACGGCGAGGACCAGCCGAGGGCGCGCTCGCGCGCCTCCTCGGGCAGCGCCGCGAGAAGCTCCTGGAAACCCGGCAGGTCTTCCAGGCCAGTGATCACCACGTAAACCGGCAGGCTCAGGCCAAGGCGCTGGGTCAGTTCCACGTAGCGACGACGGGCGGCGAGGCCGAGGTTGGCCGCCTGCTCGCCATCCTGCAGCCGCGCCAGCGGAATGTTCCAGACCACTCCGTCCAGCGCGCGCCTGCCGCGCAGGCGCAGGAACAGACGCAACAGGCGCAGCCAGGCGCCGCTTTGCCGGCGCAGGCCCTCGTCGGGCAGGAACACCGACTCGGGCACCAGCAGGATCGCCCCCTCGCCGTCCGACCACCAGCGGCCGAACCAGGCCGGACGCGCCACCGGCAGCAGGCGCCAGGTGGCGCACAACTGCTCGCCCTCGGTCTCGTTGCCTAGCATCAGCAGCCACGGCGCTTCGTAGCGGCCCTGCCAGCCCTGCTCGCGCTCCATCTGCCGGACCGCCGCGTAGAAGCTGCGGATCTCCGTACCGCCCCGGGTCCGCCACCACCAGCCCAGCGCCCCCAGCAGCAGCGCCAGCAGCACCAGGAGGAGAACCAGCATGAACAGCGTCGCGCCGCTCATGGCGCCTGCTCCGCATCGGCCAGGTGGGTCACCGCCGCCATTTCATGCTGGATGTCGCGCCAGAACAGGTGCCCGATGCCGCTCATCAGCAGCACCAGGCCGAGCACCGCCAGGCCCAGGCGGAAACCGTCCGGCAGCGCCGCGCGCACCGGCAGGCGCCGTGGCGGCGCGGCGGCGGGCTGTTCCAGGCGGCGGCCGAGGTCGGCGGCGTCCGCCTCGCGCTGCCAGGCGAAGGCGAACAGCGCCTGCCGCCACTTCTCGTGCAGCGCCTCGCCGCGCGGCCCGCGCAGGCGACCGCGGAAGCCGAGGATCAGGCATTGCAGGTAGACGTTGGCCAGGTCGCGACTGGCCGGGGCGCGTTCGTCGAGCAGGCGCTTGATCGCCAGCGGCAGGTATTCGCCCGCCTGGCGACTGCCGTAGAGATGCGACTCCAGCGGTTTTTCCTGCCAGGCGCCCTGTCCCGGCCAGGCGCTGAAGACCAGGGTCTCGTCGACCAGGGCGACGAAGGCATAGACCATCGCCTTGACCTGCACGCCCGCCGCGTCGCCGACGCTGGCGAAGGCGCTGCGCCACAGACGCCGGGTGATGCGGGTGGACAGTTCGAGGGCGCGCTCGACCATCCGTGGCACATCCTGGGCGTCGCGGTCGAGGGCGCCCCAGGCCTCCAGCCATTCCTGCCAGGCCTGGCGGAATGCCGTGCTGAGCGGCTGCTCCTGGTACGCCTGGGAAAAAGGCCCTGCACTCCCTTCGGGCATTGGCGGCTCCTTCCTGTCTAGGTGTTGTCGCTGCCGTCGGCGACGAACAGCACGATCTGCCAGGGACTGCTGGCGACCCCGCTGACCGGCGCGACGATGCGCAGCGGCTGGCCGGCATCGAACCAGTCGCCGGCGCCCTGCACGACGAACAAACGGGTGTCGTCGCCGACGCTGTAGGCCACCTGTTCCTGGCGATTCATCGGCTGCCGCGCCAGCCCGCTCATGCGTTGCCGGGCGAGCAACGGCAGGTGCGGGTCGGAGGCGACGATGGCGCGCTCCAGCCAGTCAGCCGCCGCTTGTTCGCCGGCGCCGGCGGGCATCCGCAGGCCGACCACCAGGCGCTGGCGCGGCGCCGGATCGGGCAGGCGCACGGAAAACACCTGTTCCTCCTGCTCGAACGGCAGGCAGCGGTAGCCCGCGCGGATCGACTCGATGGCGCGCTCCAGCCAGTCCAGCAGCGGCTCGTAGCCACGCCGCAGGTCGAGGAAGTCGAGCGCTTCGAAGGCCGGCACGCCGGCCAGCGGATCGAGCGCCGCCCAGGCCCCGGCCAGGCCCAGCAGGCTGCCGTGCAGGGCCAGCGGCGAGGCCGCGCGGCTTGCCAGCAGGCCTTCCACCTCCGGCAGGCGGGTCCAGAGCGCGGCGAGCTGGCGACGGACTTCCACGGCGTCGTCCTGGTTACCCGCCTGCTGCGCCAGGCGCAGGCGCCCGCCGAGGAACAGCGCCTTCTCCCGGGCCCACGCGCAGAGCGACTGCACGCGCCTGCCCAGGGGCGACTCCGGCAGCACCAATGGCGTCGGCGGGACGTAGGGCAGGCTGACATAGGCGCCGCCCTCCTTCGCCACGCGCAGCAACGGCAGGCACACGGAGTCGGCCTTGCCGTCGTCGCCGACCAGCCGCAGCGACGCTCGCCAGACGGTGATCGGCTCGGGGTGCTCGCCGCTGGCCAGGTCCGGCAGCGGCGCGCCGACCCGCGATTGCAGACGGCCCTTCAGCGGCAGCAACTGACCCGCCCGCCACAGCGGACTGACCGCCAGGTGGACGTTCAGCAGCGGCCCTTCGGCGGCCGCCAGCGCAGTCTCCAGGTCGAACTCCAGCGGTGCGTCGACACCAGCCTGCACGCTCACCGGCAGGCCGTCGGGCAGGATCGCTTCGAGGTGCAGGACCCGCACCTGGCCGGCGCATAACGCCGAGGGGTCCAGTTCCAGGGCGGTCACGCCCCAGAACCAAGGGTTGCAGGCCTGTCCGGTGCGCGCCGCCAGCGCCTCGGCACGCAATCCCTGCAACTGGAAATGCTGGGGAAGCAGTTGCATCCCTTCGTGCCAGCACACCGCGTCAGGCAGAACACTCATACGACTCCCCTTCGACGTCCTACGTTGTCGTGCACGACGGTCGCTCGCCTGCCCCTTCGCTAACGCGTGGCGGGATCGTTGACCAGTCGCATTTCCCGGGTATCCAGACGCAGCCAGACACGCTGCTGCTGGTCGAGGCGCAAGCGGTGCGCGCCGGGTGTGTTATAGCCGGCGAAGACCAAAAGTCCAGTTGCGCGGTCGCCGCGCAAGGGGAAGGACTCCGACTCGATGAACTGCCCTGGGACCAGCTCCAGGCTCCATACCGCGAACTGCTGCCGGTAGTCGCGGCGGTACTGCTCACGATTGGCGAACCACTGGCTGGCTGGCAGTCCGGCCAGTTCCTTGAACAGCTCCGCATCCTTCACCGCGACGAAGTCCACGGCGATCGGCGAGTCGTCGTTGGCGCGCGCGGCGACATCCAGGGTCAGCCGCTGCAACTCGACCCGCGGCGCGAAGAAATACGAGCAGCCGGCCAGCGCCAGGATCGCCAGCCCCAGGGAGAATTTCCGACATATGGTGAAACATCCGTGCTTCATGGGAGTCCAACGAAAATTTTATTTTGCAAATCCATAGACCTGTTCTAGCGTCTTTTGTAGTTCGTCGCCAGTGACGGACCAGAGGGATCGCCAAGGACAGGTTCTGCGCCGTTTTCCCTGTCATGCCTGTGATCCAGCAAGGGACTGCGATGATCAGGGCATCCCCCGATGCATTGCGCCCCCACCATTGCATCGGAGTCAGCCGCCATGGCCGAGAGTACGCAGCACAAGCTGGACCGGGTGCGCCCGCCGCGCGTGCAGATCACCTACGACGTCGAGATCGGCAACGCCATCGAGAAGAAGGAACTGCCCCTGGTGGTCGGCATCCTCGCCGACCTCTCCGGCAAGCCGGATACCCCGCCGGCGAAGCTGGTCGAACGGCGTTTCGTCGACATCGACCGCGACAACTTCAACGAGATCCTCTCCTCCATCTCTCCCCGCGCCACCCTGCAGGTCGACAACACCATCAGCGGCGACGACAGCAAGCTGAACGTCGAGTTGCGCTTCAACCACATCGAGGACTTCGACCCGGTCAACCTGGTGAAGCAGGTGGTCCCGTTGCGTCGCCTGTTCGAAGCGCGCCAGCGCCTGCGCGACCTGCTGACCAAGCTCGACGGCAACGACGACCTCGACCAGCTGCTGCAGGACGTGGTGGCCAACACCGAAGGCCTGCAGGAAATCAAAGCGGCCCGCCCGGAAGCCGAAGCGGCCCCGGCCGGTGACAGCGAACCCCCGGCCGACCAGCCGGCCTGACCCTCTTCCCGGAGAAGCCGCCATGCCCAAGTCATCCGCCGCCGAACAATCCGGCGAGAGTTCGACCCAGACCCTGTCCCTGCTCGACGAGATCATTGCCAAGGGCCGCATGGCCCACGACGACAGCCAGCAGGACTACGCCCGCGACATGCTCGCGGAATTCGCCACCCAGGTCCTCGACGAGGGCATGGCCGTCGACAAGGACACCGTGGCGATGATCAACGACCGCATCAGCCAGATCGATGCGCTGATCAGCGACCAGCTCAACCAGATCATCCACCACCCCGAGTTGCAGAAGCTGGAAGCCTCCTGGCGTGGCCTGCACCAACTGGTGAGCAACACCGAGACCAGCGCGCGGCTCAAGCTGCGCCTGCTGAACGTCGGCAAGAACGAACTGCAGAACGATCTGGAGAAGGCGGTCGAGTTCGACCAGAGCGCACTGTTCAAGAAGATCTACGAAGAGGAGTACGGCACCTTCGGCGGACACCCCTTCAGCCTGCTGATCGGTGACTTCACCTTCGGCCGCCATCCGCAGGACATCGGCCTGCTGGAGAAGCTGTCGAACGTCGCCGCGGCTGCCCACGCGCCGTTCATCGCCGCCGCCAGCCCACGCCTGTTCGACATGAACAGCTTCACCGAACTGGCCGTGCCGCGCGACCTGACCAAGATCTTCGAGAGCCTGGAGCTGATCAAGTGGCGCGCCTTCCGCGAGAGCGAGGATTCGCGCTACGTGTCCCTGGTGCTGCCGAACTTCCTCCTGCGCCTGCCCTACGGCCCGGAGACGCGACCGGTGGAAGGCATGAACTATGTCGAGGACGTCAACGGCACCGACCACTCCAAGTACCTCTGGGGCAACGCCGCCTGGGTCCTGGCGCAGCGCATCACCGAGGCCTTCGCCAAGTACGGCTGGTGCGCGGCGATCCGCGGCGCGGAAGGCGGCGGCGCGGTCGAGGGCCTGC
Source organism: Pseudomonas sp. 2VD (assembly GCF_005503585.1). Lineage (NCBI taxonomy): Bacteria > Pseudomonadati > Pseudomonadota > Gammaproteobacteria > Pseudomonadales > Pseudomonadaceae > Pseudomonas > Pseudomonas sp. 2VD. The sequence continues at coordinate 4,791 of NZ_SCND01000069.1, read as the reverse complement.
CGGCGCACACGTTCCGCACCAGCTCCGGCGACCTGTCGCTGAAGTGCCCGACCGAGGTGGCGATCACCGACCGCCGCGAGAAGGAACTCAACGATCTCGGCTTCATTTCCCTGTGCCACAAGAAGAACAGCGACGTGGCGGTGTTCTTCGGCGGCCAGACCACCAACAAGGCCAGGCTCTACAACACCAACGAGGCCAACGCCAACGCGCGCCTGTCGGCGATGCTGCCGTACGTGCTGGCGGCATCGCGCTTCGCCCACTACCTGAAGGTGATCATGCGCGACAAGGTCGGCAGCTTCATGACCCGCGACAACGTGCAGACCTACCTGAACAACTGGATCGCCGACTACGTGCTGATCAACGACAACGCACCGCAGGAAATCAAGGCGCAGTACCCGCTGCGCGAGGCGCGGGTGGATGTCAGCGAGGTGGCCGGCAAACCGGGGGCCTACCGCGCCACGGTGTTCCTCCGGCCGCACTTCCAGCTCGAGGAACTCAGCGCGTCGATCCGCCTGGTCGCCAACCTGCCGCCGCCGGTAGCGGCGTGAGTCCGCCCCCGCCGGCAGCGCCGGCGGGGCGCCCTTCCCGTTCCAGACAGCCCCTCTCCAGGAGTCAGATGCGATGGATGCGATCATTCTCGATTTCGGCAGCGACATCAAAGGCGACAGCCTGCTCGTCGGCTACGAAAACAAGATCGAAATCATGTCCTACAGCCACAACGTGGCGATGCAGGTCACCAACGACGTCAGCAACTCGGAGCGCACCTCCGGCAAACCCCACGTCGGCGAATTCACCCTCACCAAGTTCATCGACACCTCGACCCCGACCCTCAACGAATACTGCTGCGCCGGCAAGCCGATCGCCGAGGCGACCATCACCATCGGCCGCAACGCCGCCGAGGGCAACGGGCAGATCATGCCCTTCATCGTCTACACCCTGAACAACGTGGTGCTCTCCAACGTCAGCGTCAGCGGCGGCGCCGGCGGCAAGCCGGTGGAGACCCTGTCGCTGAACTTCACCAAGATCAAGTGGGAGCTGACCGCGCAGAAGGACGACGGCACCAAGGAAGGCACGGCCGCCTCGACCTGGGACCTGGCCGCCAACCAGCTGGTCAAGTGACCGGGCGCCGACATGTCCGGAGCCCTGCCGCCGCTGTTCGAGCGCCTCAGCGCCGAGGCCGACGAACGTCCCGCGTTCGACGACCGGGCGCTGGCCGAGTCGGTCCGCGGCGAGCTGCTGCGCCTGCTCAACACACGGCGCCCGGCGCATGCGCGCAGCGGCCTCCTCGCCTACGGGCTCGCCGACTGGACCGCCGTGCAACGCCTGCGCGCCGAGGACCGGCGCCAGCTGGCACGCGAGGTGCGGGCGGCGGTCGAGCATTTCGAGCCGCGCCTGCAACTGGCCGAGGTCGAGGTCGAACCTGACCCGGGCAATCCGCAGCGCCTGCGTATCCAGCTCGGTGGCCGCCTGCGCAGCGGGTCGCGCCTGATGCCTGCGCTATTCGTCATCGAACAGGGCAACGATGGCCTCGAGGTGCGCCATGAGCGATTCGATTGATGCCGACCTGCTCGACTACTACCAGCGCGAGCTGACCTGGCTGCGGCATGCCGGCGGCGCCTTCGCCGAGCGCTATCCGAAGGTCGCCCGGCGCCTGCAACTGGCCCCCGGCGAATGCCCCGACCCGCACGTCGAGCGTCTGCTGGAAGGCTTCTCGCTGCTCACCGCGCGCCTGCAACGGCGCCTCGACGACGACTACGCAGAGTTCAGCGACGCCCTCCTCGAACAGCTCTACCCCCTGGCGCTGCGCCCGCTGCCGTCCTGCGCGATCGTCCAGTTCGAACCGGACCCGACCCAGGGCAACCTCGCCGAGGGCTACCGGCTGCCGCGCGACACCGCGCTGTTCGTCACCACCCGTGGCGGCGACAGCGTGCATTTCCGCAGCAGCGCCGAGGCGACTTTGTGGCCGCTGGCGATCGACGAGGCGACCCTGCTCGGCGGCGAGGAGGCGCAAGCCCTGACCGGAGTCGGCGCCGCCCGCTCGGCGTTGCGCCTGAGCCTGCGCTGCCTGGGCGAGTACCGCTGGGACGAACTGTCGATCGAGCGCCTGCGCATCCACCTGGCGGCTTCGCCGATGGGCTGCGCGATCCTCTACGACCTGCTCGCCGCGCATGCCGTGCAGGTCATGGCGGGGGCGCCCGGCACGCCGCCGGCGGCGCTCCGCGGACTGCCGGAGATCGTCGGCTTCGCCGCCGACGAGGCGCTGCTGCCGGAGGAAGACGGCGGACATCCGGGCCTGCGCCTGCTCGCCGAGTACTTCGCCTTCCCCGACAAGTTCCACTTCTTCGACCTGCCGCTGTCCGGCGCGCTCGCCGACGGACAGACGCTCTACCTGTACCTGGTCTTCGATCGCGCACCGACGGCACGCCTGCATTTGCAGGCGGAAGACTTCCAGCTCGGCTGCGCACCGGCGATCAACCTCTTTCCGCGGACCTCGGAGCCGCTGCGCCCGGACGGCACCCGCAGCGAGTACCGCCTGGTCGCCGACAGTCACCGCGAGAACAGCGTGGAAATCCATAGCATCCGCGCCGTGCGCTCGGTTGCCGGGAGCACCGTGCAGCCAGTCCCGGCCTACTATGGCTGCCGCCACGACAGCCACCTCGGCACGCTCTACTGGCACGCCCGGCGCATCGCCGGGCTGACCCCGAACCGGCTGGGCAGCGACCTGCTGCTGAGCCTGGTGGATACCGGCTTCGACCCGTTGCGCGAGGCCCCGGCCTTCAGCCTGACCGCCGAGCTGCTATGCACCAATCGCTATCTGGCCGAGCGCCTGGGTGCCGGCACCGCGCTGGGCTTCGAACGGCCCGGGCCGGTCGCCGCCGCACGCCTGCGCAACGCGCCCAGCGCGCAGAGCCAGCCGCGCCTGGACGGCCAGTCGCGCTGGAGACTGGTCTCGCAGCTGACCCTCAACCACCTCTCGCTGGTGGAAGGCCCGCGCGCCCTCGAAGCCCTGCGGGAAATCCTCGCCCTGCACAACCTGCGCGACGACGCCAGCGCCCGCCGGCAGATAGAAGGGCTGAGGCAACTCGACTGCCAGCGGGTGGTGGCGCACGTCGGCGAGGATGCCTGGCGCGGCTGGCGCAATGGCCTGGAAATCCGCCTGCGACTCGATCCGCAACACTTCGTCGGCGCCAGCGGCGTGCTGTTCTCCGCCGTGCTGGCGCAGTTCTTCTCGCTGTATGCCACCGCCAACCGCTTCGTGCGCACGGTCCTGGTGGAAGCCGACAAGGAGGTGAAGACATGGCAACCCCAGGCCGGCTCGCCGCTCTCCCTCTGAGTCAGCGGCTGCGCCGCACGCCGCAGCGCTTCGAACTGTTGCAGGCGCTGCTGCTGCTCGAACGCGAGCGTCCCCAGGCGTTGCCGCTGGGCACCGGCAACGCGCCGCGGGCGGAGGCCCTGCGCCTGCGCGGGCCGCTGCTGCCGCTGTTCGCCTCGAGCGAGGTGGAAAGCCTGCTCGACGACCCGCAGCAACCGGTGCTGTCCACCCCGGTGTTCGGCCTCGGCGGCCCCGACGGCCCGTTGCCCTATGCCTACCAGGAATGGCTGCAACAGCGTGCCCGGCAGAAGGACCATGCCCCCGCCGAGTTCCTCGACCTGTTCCAGCACCGCCTGCTCAGCCTGCTCTACCGGGTACTGCGCAAGCATCGCGTGGCGCTCGGTTTCGCGGTGCCGGCGGCGACCCCGGTGCAGGCGCAGCTACGCGCCCTCAGCGGCCTGTTGCCGAAGGCCCTGCAAGAGCGCCTGGCGCTGCCGGACAGCGCGGTGCTGGCACGCACCGCGCTGTTCGCCGGCGGGCGTCGCTCCCTGGCCGGCTTCGCCAGCCTGGTGCGCCAGCACTTCGGCGTGGAGGCACGGCTGGATGCCTACCAGGGCGCCTGGAAGGAAATCCCCGCGGCCAGCCGCAGCCGGCTGCAACGCGGCGGACGCAACCTGCGCCTGGGTCGCGACGCCATAGCCGGCACGCGCACCTGGGACGAGCACGCCGGCATCGCCCTCAGTCTCGGTCCGCTGGATGCCCGCGAAGCCGCCCGCTTCTTCCCCGACGGCGACGCCCATGGCCAGTTGGCCAGCCTCGCCGCGCTGTACTTCGGCCCCGACCTGGATTGTCGCCTGAGCCTGCTGGTGAGCGGCGGCGCGCCGCTGCGCCTGGAGCGCGGTGCACCGCCCAGGCTGAGCTGGAACACCGGCCTGCGGCGCGTCGAAGACGGCCAGCGGCAGCGCATCGATCTCGACCTGCGGCAGCCGGAGGTAGCCTGAAATGGAACTCGCCGCCCTGATCGGTCGCCTCAACCCGGACTGTCGCCGCGCCTTGGAGGGCGCCGCGCAACGCTGCCTGCAACGCACCCATCATTACGTAGAGATCGAGCACCTGCTGCTGGAGCTGCTGGACATCGACGGCGGCGACTTCGCCTGCCTGCTGCCGCGCTTCGGCCTGGAGCGCGACGCCCTGGTCGCCGAGATCAACCTGTCGCTGGAGCTGTTCAAGGCCGGCAATACCCGCACTCCGGCGCTGTCCGCGCACACCATCGGCCTGCTCGAGGACGCCGTGGTCCACGCCAGCGTGCTCGGCCAGGCGCAGATCCGTTCCGGCCTGCTGCTGCTCGCCCTGCTCGACCGCGAGGAGCGCCGCGCCCTGCTGCTGAACAGCGCGTCGTCGCTACTGCGGATTCCCCACGAGGCCTTGCAGGCCAACCTGCTGGAGTGGATCCAGACCTCCCGCGAACAGCCGCCCGC
>NZ_SCND01000692.1:0-1003 GCF_005503585.1 Pseudomonas sp. 2VD | reverse complement strand
CCGCACTACCGAGCATGGCCAGTTCGCTGAACGAAAACCCGCTGCGCATGCAGGCGGTGGTGATCGCCTACCTGCTCACGGTGGCCCTGCTGATACCGGCCTCGGGGTGGATCGCCGACCGTTTCGGCACACGCCGGGTATTCCTCGGCGCGGTACTGCTGTTCAGCCTCGGCTCGTTGCTTTGCGCGCTGTCGCCGAGCCTCGAACTGCTGGTCGGCGCGCGCATCGTACAGGGCGTCGGCGGCGCGCTGATGATGCCGGTGGGACGGCTGGTGATCCTGCGCGTCTACCCGCGCCAGGACCTGGTGCGGGTGCTCAGCTTCGTCACCATTCCCGGCCTGCTCGGCCCGCTGGCGGGACCGACGCTGGGCGGCTGGCTGGTGGAGTACGCCTCCTGGCACTGGATCTTCCTGATCAACCTGCCGGTCGGCCTGCTCGGCTGCCTGGTGGCGATGAAGCTGATGCCGGACCTGCGCAGCCCGGTGCCGAGCCGTTTCGACAGCATCGGCTTCCTGCTCTTCGGCGGCTCCATGGTGCTGATCTCCATCGCCCTGGAAGGACTCGGCGAGCTGCACCTGTCGCACCTGCGCGTGGTCCTGCTGCTGATCGGCGGACTGGTCCTGCTCACCGCCTACTGGCTGCGCGCGCTACGCATCGACAAGCCGCTGTTCCCGCCGAGCCTGTTCAAGGCGCGGACCTTCGCCGTCGGCATCCTCGGCAACCTGTTCGCCCGCCTGGGCAGCGGCGCCCTGCCCTTCCTCACCCCGCTGCTGCTGCAGGTGGGACTGGGCTACCCGCCCTCCACCGCGGGCATGACCATGATCCCGCTGGCGCTGTTCGCGATGGTCGCCAAGCCGATGGCCAAGCCACTGCTGGACTTCTTCGGCTATCGCAAGCTGCTGGTCGGCAACACCCTGATCCTCGGCTGCCTGATCGCCGGCTTCGGCCTGGTCGACCAGGACACCCCCTACGTCTGGCTGCTGCTGCACCTGAGCCTGCTCGG
>NZ_SCND01000691.1:0-1014 GCF_005503585.1 Pseudomonas sp. 2VD | reverse complement strand
GGGAAATGCCGACCCGCTGCGGCTCGATGCTTTCCCGCCGGCGGCGCAGGAAGGCCCCCAGCTGTTCAGCGCGGGACGGCTGCGCGGGGCTTTCCGCAGCGTGGCTGGCAGGGGCGTCGAGTGGCATGGCGAAGTCCTCCGGAGGGCAGACGGGTAGCGCCAATACCAGGATAAGCAAGAACTGGTACCGGGTTAGCCAGAAGCGCATGCTGCCAGCCCACTCCCCTCCGCACAAGGACTCCGCCCATGCCCAGCGCCGTCTCGTCGTCGCGGCTCGGCCTCGCCGGGCTCTGCATCCTGCTGGCGGGGCAACTGTTGCCGATGATCGATTTCTCCATCGTCAACGTCGCCCTCGACGCCCTCGCCCATTCCCTCGGCGCCAGCGAAACCGAACTGGAACTGATCGTCGCCGTCTACGGCGTGGCCTTCGCCGTGTGCCTGGCGATGGGCGGCCGGCTTGGCGACAACTACGGCCGTCGCCGCCTGTTCGATCTCGGCGTCGCCCTGTTCGCCGTCGCCTCGTTGCTTTGCGGGCTGGCCGGTTCGGTCTGGCTGCTGCTGGTGGCGCGCGCCCTGCAGGGCGTCGGCGCGGCGCTGATCGTGCCGCAGATTCTCGCCACCCTGCATGTCAGCCTCAGCGGCCACGCGCATTCCCGCGCGCTGGCCGCCTACGGCGCCATCGGCGGCCTGGCCTTCGTCGTCGGCCAGGTGCTCGGCGGCTTCCTGGTCTCCGCCGACATCGGCGGCCTCGGCTGGCGCAGCGTGTTCCTGATCAACCTGCCGATCTGCCTCGGCATTCTCCTTTGCAGCCGCCGCTGGGTACCGGAGACCCGCGCCGAGCATGCCGCCCGCGTCGACGCGCCGGGCACCCTGCTGCTCGCCGCGCTGATCCTCTGCCTGCTGCTGCCGCTGGCTCTCGGCCCATCGCTGCACTGGTCCTGGCCCTGCGCCCTGCTGCTGGCGGCGGCGGTGCCGCTGCTGGCCTGGCTGTGGCGCACCGAGCTGCGCCAGGAA